>DAIOUM010000001.1:0-41200 GCA_036759505.1 Alishewanella sp.
AGCCTAATTGGCTAAGACGCACTGCCGCCTGGCAGTGCGTTTTCTCTGTTCTGTTTTATCCTCTGCTTTTCAGTTAACTTCATCACCATTCAACTGCCAGTCAGCCAGTCACAGGTAAAATTTTCAAAGCTTTAATTGGCATTGGCGCAGTCGCAGGTTAGCATGACGCCATCAGCAAGTTTTTTCCTGTGGTAGTACAACGTGGCACAACAAAGTGTAAAAGATAAGCAGGTTGCAGCAGTAAAGATGCCGCCGCATTCGATTGAAGCGGAGCAATCAGTGCTGGGCGGCCTGATGCTGGATAATGAAGCCTGGGACCGGGTATCCGAAAAGGTGGTAGAGCATGATTTTTATCTGCGCTCACACCGGCTGATTTTTAATGCGATGGCACGGCTGGCGGAAGGCAATCAGCCAATTGACCTGATCACCGTTTCGGAAGCACTGGAAGCCAATCAACAGCTGGACGATATTGGGGGCTTTGCCTATTTGGGCGAAATTGCCAAAAACACCCCCAGCGCGGCCAATATTCTGGCCTATGCCGATATCGTGCGCGAACGCGCGGTAGTGCGGGATATGATTGGTGTTGCCCATGATATCGCTGACGCCGGTTACGATACGCAGGGCCGCACTGCGGCTGAGCTGCTGGACTTTGCCGAAACCAAAGTCTTTAAAATTGCTGAGCAGCGCGCTAAAGCCAATGAGGGGCCTGAGCCTATCAACAGTATACTGGCTAAAACCATCGATAAAATCGATGCGCTGTATCGTTCACCGCAAAATGGCATTACCGGGGTGTCGACCGGCTATGTCGATCTGGACAAGATGACTAATGGTTTACAACCATCGGATCTGATTATTGTCGCGGCGCGGCCATCAATGGGTAAAACCACCTTCGCCATGAACCTGTGTGAGCATGCGGCTATTACCAGCGATAAGCCAGTGCTGATTTTCAGCTTAGAGATGCCGTCAGACCAGATTATGATGCGGATGCTGGCCTCTTTGGGCCGGATTAACCAAACCAAGGTACGCACCGGCCAACTGGAGGATGAAGATTGGGCGCGGTTATCATCGGCGATAGAGCTTCTGAACAGCAAGGGCAAAATGTATATCGATGATGCCTCAGGCTTAACCCCGACCGAAGTGCGCTCCAGAGCGCGGCGGATTGCCCGCGAGCATGGCGGCCTCAGTATGATCATGGTCGACTATCTGCAGCTGATGACGGTACCAGGGATGAGCGAAAACCGTACGCTGGAGATTGCCGAAATTTCCCGCTCATTAAAAGCCCTGGCGAAAGAATTAAAGGTGCCGGTGGTGGCGCTGTCACAGCTTAACCGCTCACTGGAACAGCGCGCCGATAAGCGGCCGGTTAACTCGGACTTGCGGGAATCGGGTTCGATTGAGCAGGATGCCGACTTAATTATGTTTATCTACCGGGATGAGGTTTATCACGAAGACAGCGCCGATAAAGGCACTGCCGAAATTATTATTGGTAAACAGCGGAATGGCCCGATAGGTCGGGTGCGTCTAACGTTTCATGGTCATTTTTCGCGCTTTGATAACTATGCCGGCAGTGCCCGCTTTGAGGATGAGTATTAATGAGTCGGCGGCCGGTAGCGCAAATCAATTTACAGGCACTGCAGCATAATTTAAGCCGGGTTCGACAGCTGGCGCCACAAAGTCAGGTATTGGCGGTGTTAAAAGCTAATGCCTATGGCCACGGCCTGGTTAAAGTAGCTCAGACGCTGAGTAATGCTGATGCCTTTGCCGTGGCGCGGATTGATGAAGCCCTGGCGCTACGTACTGGTGGTATTGTCAAACCGATAGTGTTGCTCGAGGGCTTTTACGAAGCGGCCGAGTTACCTTTGTTACTGGCTAACAATTTACAAACTGTGGTACATAACGAACTGCAGTTACAGGCATTAGAGCAAACTGTGCTGGATGGCCAGCTTAAGGTCTGGTTGAAGATCGATAGCGGGATGCACCGGTTGGGCATCGAGCCGGCGCAGTTTGATGATTTTTACCGCCGATTGTGGCAATGCAGTGCGGTGTTACCCGGGATCCGACTGATGAGTCATTTTTGCTGTGCTGACGAACCTGAGTCTGACCGTACCTTGCAGCAACTGAGCCTGTTTGCAAACCTTATTGCCGGTAAAGCGGAACAACGCAGCCTGGCCAACTCCGCTGCAATCCTGGCGTTTCCACAAAGTCATGCCGAATGGGTCAGACCCGGGCTGATGCTGCATGGTATCTCACCTTTCGCCGGGAAAATTGGCAGCGAGCATCAGCTGCAACCAGTGATGCGATTGAGTAGCCGCCTGATTGCGCGGCGTCAGGTGCGCGCCGGTGAGCGGGTTGGCTATGGTGGGCATTGGCAGGCCAGTTGTGACACTACGCTAGGCGTGATAGCGGTAGGTTATGGTGATGGTTATCCACGCCATGCGATCAATGGCACACCGGTTTGGTTGAACGGGCGGGAAGTACCACTGGCTGGTCGAGTGTCGATGGACATGATTACCGTGGATTTGGGGCCTAATGCTTTAGATCAACTTGGCGACGAAGCCGTATTGTGGGGGCCTGAGCTTGCTATTGAACGGGTAGCAGCCTGTGCTGCTACCATTCCATATGAGCTATTGTGTAATATTACACCAAGGGTTGATTATCAGTATCGCTGAAGGCTAGTGGGGCGCGTGCAGCAGTTACTTATCAAAACTGACTTCAATATGTACCTTGCCAAAGTCTGAGTTGAAAGGCATCAGAATGGTTGGGCCATCGCACTTGTGAGTAATGGTGTGGTTCTTACCCGATACCACGATCGGGGTGGCCATCGAAAACTCATAGCCTTTTTCACCCAGAATACGCTTGGCACCACCGGTGACCATATTGGTAATTTCACCCACCATATCGGTTACATCGGCATTGATGCCAGCCGGTTTTTCACCCAGCATCCGGAACATAATTTCGATCGCCAGACTTTCGTCAAAACTTACAGAAAACGAACCTTTCATGGTCGGGCCGACCATACCAATCAGACCTGAGACATCACCCTGAGCGATCTCATCCTTTTTTACCCGTGGTTGACCTGGCACAATTTTGGTATTGGCCATGGTCGAAAGTACGTTGACTAAAGAAGACAGAAAAGGGTTTATGTATTCAACATTCATTTAAAATGCCTACGAGTTTAGGATTCGACATAATGGCAACAAAAGTAAGCCTAGAAGTTTTTTCTTTATTATACAAGAGTGCTACTGATGTTTTGCGGTTAATTTCCATGGCATTGTCGACATGTTCCACGTGCTTCTATTGTTTGCCGGTGAATATGGAACCCCAGAGCTGCAGCTTGCTTGCTGAATTCTGTATGTAAGGTTGCGGAATGTAGTTCAGTTACGTTGCCACACTTTTCACAAATCAGTAGCTGCGCCGGGTGATGCTTGTCGAAATGCTGGCATAACATAAAAGCATTACTCGATTCAATTTTATGAATAAAGCCCTGCTCAGTTAAAAACTCCAGTGCCCGGTAAATGGTGGCCGGTTTGGCAGCGGGTTCCGTTTGTTTCAATTGCTCCAGCAATTCATAGGCCCCCTGGCCGCCATGATTTTCCGCCATCAGGCGAAACACCTTTTCCCGAATACTGGTAAAGCGGGCACCATTCTGCTCGCAGATGGCTCTGGCTTTTGATACTAAACTTTCAGTCGACATGCTTGCCCTCCCATCGGCAATACCAGGGCATGTTGACGTTTTCTGTTTGTTTTTGCAGCAAACACCAACACGCTCTAACTGCAGTGTATCATATTGGTACGCTGAAACCAGTGACAGCAAGAAGCAGCACATTGATGCTGGAAATCGGGTATAATTTTGCGCTTTTAAACCTGAAGCTGAGTTTGATATGCCAAAACTTCCTGCCAGAGCCGCGTCACTGGTGATGCCATTACTACTCTCAGTGCTGATGACGTTGATCGTATCCTTGGTCAGTACCCTGAAAAGTCTCGGATTGGAGGCTTTTACGCTGCAGGGGTGGTTGTCGGCTTGGGGTTTATCCTGGTTGATTGCTTTTCCAACCTTGTTACTGGTGCTGCCACTGGTAAAAAAATTAACGGCTTATCTGGTTCAAGCCGGGTCCTGATTTCTGTCTGAATGGTTTGCTAACTTGAATAACGCTATCTTGCCACAAAAATTTTCCGTTGCTCCGATGCTGGATTGGACTGATCGGCATTGCCGCTACTTTCATCGTCTGATGAGCAAGCATGCGGTGCTATATACTGAGATGGTTACAACCGGCGCCATTATCCATGGTAAAGGCGATTATCTTGGTTTTAATCCGCAAGAGCAGCCGGTAGTACTGCAACTAGGGGGTTGCGAACCAGCTGAGCTGGCGCATTGTGCCAAGCTGGCTGAGCAGCGTGGTTATGCGGCAATAAACTTAAATGTCGGTTGCCCATCAGATCGGGTGCAGAACGGTATGTTTGGCGCTTGCCTGATGGCCAGGCCACAACTGGTCGCTGATAGTGTCAAGGCGATGCAGGATGCGGTCAGTATTCCGGTCAGTGTGAAAACCCGCATCGGTATCGACGATTCTGATGAGTATCAGTTTTTACAGGATTTTGTCGCCACTGTCGCGGCAGCAGGATGCCGGCAGTTTGTGATCCATGCCCGCAAGGCCTGGTTAAAGGGTTTAAGTCCGAAAGAAAACCGCGAGATCCCGCCGCTGAACTACCCAAGGGTTTATCAGTTAAAGCAGGATTTTCCTGCGCTGGATATCAGTATCAATGGTGGTATCAAAACTCTGGCTGAGGCCGAGCAGCAGCTGCAGTATTTGGATGGCGTGATGATTGGCCGAGAAGCCTACACCAACCCTTATCTACTGAGCCAGGTCGATGCGGTGCTATATCAGGATGTCTGGGCGGTACCGGAACAGCATCAACTGGTACGGCTGATGGTGCCCTACATTGAGCAGCAAATGCAGCAGGGCGCGCGTTTTTGGCATATTGCCCGTCATATGTTAGGGCTGTTTCAGGGGCAACCGGGTGCCCGGCAGTGGCGTCGCTTACTGAGTGAGCAAGGACATCTAGTGGATGCCAAACCAGAGTTGCTGTTACAGGCGCTAGCACTGGTGCCTGAATCGCCTGACGCTAAGGCTAATTAACTGACTGTCTATATAAAAACCAAAAAATAGCAAAATTGACTATTTTTTGGTTTTCTAGCTTTTCTGTACTTACAGTTTCCTTTGCTGCTCTCTAAATTAATCAATACGAAACAAATGGTTATGTAGTTTTTCGGCTTTGGCATGCCCCTTGAATTCAGTATCGCAGCAGTACCGAACCACTGAACTGAATTTGCAGGAGCAACAAGATGCTTACGTTAACTACTCTTTTCTTTACCAGCGTTGTTAGTTTAAACAGCACTCAACCAGTAGTAGACCCAACTGAATCGCTGCGGGCTGCCATGGCAATACAGCAACAGCAGTTGCATCAGCAACTGCGGCAGGATGTGCGGCAACAAACGCAGTTAGCAATAACCAGTAGCATAACTCAGGTGCAACTGGTGTTACAGCAACCAGACGAAACGCCACAGTTGGCACAACGGGCTGTAGAGAAAGCTGCTGTAAAGATGGTGGCAGAGTAAATGTTAGCTTTCGCTGAGCAGACTTTACTGCTGATTTATTTATTGCCTGTATTGGGCTTATTGCTCGGAGCTATGCCAGCTGTGCTGGTTTGGCTGGCTTATAAAAGAGGCTGGTCATTGCGGGGCAGAAGCTTAATGCGACCAAGATTATCATCGGCTTATCGCTGCCGCGATAGTGGTTTTGGTGTAAGATAACATTGTCCGCAGCTGCATCGGGTACAGAGGATGCGTAATGGCTGGCTGCGGATAGCGCAGATCGACAGGATGCAGCGACGCTCTGTCACGACTATGCCAAAACGTTAGGACAAGATATGAATAAAACCTCTACGCTGTCGGCCGCTGCGGCCGGGATCCTACTGGTGCTGTGGGTGTTCAGTTGGTGGATAAGCCGCGAGCCCGCCTTACTGATAGAAGAAGTGCAGCAAGGCTTACATCTGGATGATGGTAGCCGGGTCGTTGGCTACAACACTACGACTGCCTTGATCCGGGTTACGGAAACCCTGCTGCAAAAGCGCGGCGGCTATATGTCTAATGATATTCTACCGCCCTTTAGCTTTCTCGATAACATGCCGGCCTGGGAATTTGGTGTGCTGGAAATGTCACGTGATCTGGCGCTGGCGTTTCGCAAAGACTTTAGCCGCTCTCAATCGCAATCCGCGGAAAATGCCTTTTTACGGATTGCTCAACCACAGCTGAATATCGACCATCGCAGTTGGGTATTACCCAGCGCCGAATCCGAATATCGCAAGGCGATTGCTCAGCTTTATTTGTATCGCAGTGCTCTGGTTGACCCGAAACAAACAGACAGCCAGTTTTATGCCCGGGCAGATAATTTGCGAGACTGGCTAAAGAATGTGGAAAAACGCCTGGGTAGCTATTCGCAGCGCCTTAGTGCTAGTGTGGGACAGGAGCGTTTTAATACTGATCTCGCTGGCGACATCGCAGCCCGCCAGTCGACAGAAACACCGGATCGCCGCTTTGTCAAAACCAGCTGGTGGAAACTCGATGATGAGTTTTATGAAGCACGTGGCGCAACCTGGGCATTGTTGCACTTTCTAAAGGCGGTGGAAGTTGATTTTGCGGAAGTGCTGCAGCGTCGCAATGCGATGGTGAGCTTACAGCAAATCATTCGAGAGTTGGAAGCTGCCCAGCAGCCTATTCACAGCCCGATGGTATTAAACGGCAGTGGTTTCGGCATTCTGGCTAATCATAGTTTGGTGATGGCAAATTATATCTCCCGCGCCAATGCGGCGCTGATTGATTTATCTGAATTATTAAAGCAAGGATAGGGAATGAAAGTGGTAAGAATATTGGTGCTGGCGTCAGCAGTTGGTATGGCACCGGTGCAGGCGGATACGTTTTTTGGTTTACACGCTGGGTATGATAGCTGGCAAACCGGTACCCAGGGCGGCTTTGCGAATAGTCAGCAATTACAGGATTTTAGTTTTCGGGATAAGAACCAACAAGGCTATTATCTGGCGTTTGAACATTTGGTGCCAGTGTTACCCAATCTTAGAGTGCAGTGGCAGAATTTACAAAGCCAGGGGCATACTGAGCTAAACAACAGCTTTAGTTTTGGTGGCACGACCTTTGCCGCCGGTACCGCGCTGAATGCAGAGCTGGATTTCCGTTATACCGACTACGTTCTGTATTACGAGTTACTGGACAATAGTCTGCTGCAGCTTGATCTGGGTCTGGTTGCCAAAAAGCTATCGGGTGAGCTGGGATTAATGGCCGCTAACCGCCAGGCCAGCCAAAGTGTCCGCCAGTGGTTACCTTTATTATATCTGGATACTCGCCTTGGGCTTCCTGGCAGTGGTCTGGAGCTGTTTGCCAATGGCCAGGCGAGCCAGTTTAGCGGTAATCATTGGTATGATTTGCAAGCCGGCGTAGGCTATCAGCTGGTAGACAGTCTGGCAATGGATGTCAGATTAAAGCTTGGCTACCGCTGGTTAGATCTGCAGTTGGACGATATCGACGATCTTTATGCCGGCATCACCTTTAGTGGGATCTTCGCAGGTATTGCCGTACATTTCTAACCTGCTTTTTACGGCGGGGCCAGACTTGAGCCCCGGCTACTTTAGACATATAGTGGTGCTCTGATTTTATTGTCTTGAGCACCACCTTGATCGCCCTGTATCGCTATTTATTCTTGTTCTATTTCGCTGCCTGCGCCGTGTTAGTCGTTTCCACCTTACTATGGCAGCAACATAATAACCGACAACTTCTGCAGTCACAGCTGCAGTTGTATGCCGATGTAGCGCAATTGGTTCTGGCGCCGAAATTAGAGCAGGCGGCACCTGAGCAGTTACAGCAACAGCTGGCTGAGTTACAGTTTAGCGCCAGTATGCCGGTCGCTGCGCTTGCTTTGTATCCGCTACAGGGAGAGCTGTTATTAGCGGTCGGGCAACAGGAATTAGTGCCGGTTGAGTTGCTAGTTACAGAATATGCTAATGTCACTCTCTCGCAACTAAGCGGGCGCACAGTCGCCATAGTGCCGATGCAAAAGCCCGCTTTGCCTTTTGAACCTTTCAGTAGTCAGCCTACATACCTGCTGCTGATTATTCCCGAGCCTGTTGTTGTGGACTGGTGGCAGCTTTGGCCTGCCGGCTTAGCCTGGCTACTGTTAACCATATTGCTGATGTTTGCCCGGCTTTTTCGCGTCGCTTTCAAACATCAACAACAGCAACGGTTGTCGTTATTTAAACAGCAAGCCGGGCACTTGCAGCTAGAGAACGCTATGCCTCTGTTGCAATGTCAGGACGCTGCCGAACTTGACCAGGCAATGTTGCAGTTTCTTCAGCAGCAGCAAAAACTTGAACAACAGTGTCAGCAGCTGCACTCTGAGCAACAACGTCTGATTGCACAATTTGCCGGGCAACAGCAGCAAATTGAACAACAGCGGTTGTATCAACAGCGACGGCAAGAGTGTCTAGCACGCTGGTTGCACCAATGGCAATTGCTGTGTCAGCGTAAAGGTCAGCTGGCAGAGCCCTTGTTTGAGACATTGCAACAGCTGCATTATTATTACGCCAGTAATCAGTTTACTGCTGTGGATTTGCAACCTCAGTTGTTGTCGTTGCCGCAGTGGTTAGCCAGCCAGCTTAGTGAGCTGAACGCGTTACTACCACACGATTGCGCAATGGACTGGCTGGAAAGCGCAGATAATTATCAGTTGTCGCCACAGCTTGATTCTGTATTGTTAAAACATGTGATGCAAGCCATGCTGCTACTGGCCCTACGCTCCGAGTCGGCCAGAGATTTTAGTTTCAAATTGCAGGTTGTCGCTAATCCAGAGGCAAAACTTAGCTTACAGCTGGCGTGCGATGGGAATGGTTTACCCAAGCATCTTACGGCACAGCTCCACGAGCAAGATAGTGCTGCTTTGCAATGGCGTGACGCCGATATTGCTGTACTTAAGCTGGTAGCGAAGCGCTTGAACGCTGAATTGCATATTGAGTCTTTGGAGGGGCTTGGTGTGCGTATCAGCTTACAGTTACCTGTGTCGCTAACGGCGCGGGATAGTGTGCCTCTTTTGGAACATTTGCTAGTATTTGACGCGGATCCTGAACGCCTGGCTGAGCGACTGCAAAGTCTAGGTCACCTAGCGTTGCAAGTGAGTAGTTGTAATAATCTTAGTGATTTACGTAAAAGGTTGCAGGAACAAAAACTCTCCGCACTTTTGGTATTCTTACCTGGGCAGGCGCCATGTCAGGAATGGTTAATGGTATTGGCAGAGTGCCGCTGTCCGCGCTTTATCTTTGTGCCGCCGCTGAGTCTGCCGCTCTGGCGTCAGAATTATAGCTGCTACGCCAATGCGGAATTCTGCCTCGGGTGGTTGGCCCAACAACTAGCCGAGCAGGAGGCACAACCGTTAAAGCAACTGTTAGTAGTGGATGATAATGAAACTAATCAGGCTTTTATTAAAGTATTACTGCAGCACAAAGGGGTGAAGCTGACTTCGGCACTTACCGGTGCAGAAGCGCTGACATTATGCCAGCAGCAACAGTTTGATATGGTGTTGTTAGATATCCGTTTGCCGGATCTGCCTGGTACCGAGGTTGCACAGCAGTTAAGGCGCCTGCCTTCATATCAACAGGTGCCGGTACTGGCATTCACTGCTCACGCGCTGCCTGCTGAGATGGCTGCTTTCCGGGCTGCCGGAATGGACGATATTGTACTTAAACCCCTGGATCCCTGTAAATTTGAGAGCTTGCTGCAGCATTATCAGCTGTGCTGAAATCACTCTAGTTGGTCTTGAATAAAATTAAATCGCCGCAGGATTTCTTTTTCTTCAAAGATACGGGTATATTTACAGCAAGCTATTGTAAAGGACCAGCTCATGACATCAAAAGAAACAGAGGACGGATTTCTGTTTTTAGCCGATGACGACAGTACGGGCGCGCTGAAAGAACCTACAGCGGGCGCTTGGCCGCTGCTGATCGTCGATGATGACCAGGAAATTCACACTGTTACCAAGTTGGCACTTAGCGATTTGGTAGTGATGGGAAAGCACCTGGAGTTTCATCATGCGTACTCCGGGCAGCAGGCGCTGGACTTTTTAAAACAGCACCCTGACACCGCTCTGGTCCTGCTTGATGTGGTAATGGAAACCGATGATGCTGGCTTGCAGGTAGTGCGGCGGATCCGTGATGAGTTGCAAATGGATGAGCTCCGCATCGTATTACGGACCGGACAGCCCGGTTATGCGCCGGAAGAAAGCGTTATTAAAGAATATGATATTAACGACTACAAAACGAAGACCGAGCTAACCCGCAGTAAACTTGTTACCACCATTATCTCTTCTTTGCGTTCTTACCAACAGATTAAGACCATTAATCAGAACCGCCGTGGCTTGCAGAAGATCATTAAGGCCGGAGCCAATTTATTAGAGCAGCACTCTTTACACGAATTTTCCGAAGGGGTGGTTACTCAAATCTCTTCGCTAATTGGTCTGCACGCGGAAGGGGTGCTTTGTGCCCAGATTGAGGACGATGGTACCGCCAGCGATAAAATTTATGTGCTAGGCGCCGCCGGTCATTATGCCCCCTTTATTAAATGTCAGCTTGACCGGCTGGACAATAAACGTATTGTTGAACAGATTAATCTCTGCCTGAAAAATCGGCAGCACCTGTTTTCAGATCAGGACACGGTATTATATTTGGGTAATGAAAAACATAATGCCGCAGTTTATATTGAAACCAACCGCCCGATTGAAGATGCAGATAAGCAGCTGATTGAAGTCTTCCTTAGTAATATCTCTGTCGGTTATGAGAACGTTGCTCTGTTCCAGCAATTAAAACATGCCGCTTATATCGATCCGCTGACCAAGACACCAAACCGCAACGAATTTATTCAGATTTTACAGGATACCCGCCGCTTTGAACCTGAGCATATGGTGGCGGTACTGGTTGATATTGACCACTTTTCCGATGTTAACGATGGTCTGGGGCAGGATGTCGGCAATGAACTGCTGATTGCGATTACGCTGCGCTTAATCGAACATTTTGGTATCAGTTCACAGTTAGGCCGTATTGGTGCCGACGTTTTTGCGTTGGTGGGGCCGGAAGATGAGTTAACGCCAGAGCGTTTGACTGCTGTTTTCGCGCAACCGTTCCAGGCATCGGAACATAGCCTGCAAATGAATGCGACCTTTGGCATCTGCCGGCTGCGCGAAGCTGCAGAGCAGGGCATGGTGATTATGAAGCAGGTGTATATTGCGCTGAATAAAGCCAAAAAAACCCTGGGCGTACACCATCAGTATTATGAACCGGCAATGGAAGAAGAGGTGACCGAGCGGCTGACGATGCTCAGAATGCTGCGCGCCGATTTTGCATTAGATAAACTGGAACTCTGGTATCAACCGCAGCTGTGTCTGAAGAGCCAGGCCGTGGTGGGGATGGAGGCCTTATTACGTTGGCCACATCAACCCGGGCGCTATATCTCGCCAGCGATCTTTATTCCGCTGGCAGAGTATTCAGGCCTGATTGTCGATATCGGACAATGGGTTTTAGAGCAGGCCTGTAAGCAACTACAGCAATTAGCGGCAGCCAACTGTGGCAGTCTGCGAATTGCGGTAAATGTGTCGATGCCACAATTCCGTTCGCCGCATTTTGTGCCCTCCGTTATCGACACGGTAAAACGCTATCAGGTCAATCCGGAGTTACTGGAGCTGGAGATCACCGAGTCAGTGGTGATGGACGAGCCGAAAATCGTGATTGATGCACTGCAGCAGCTAAAAAGCTTTGGTATTAAGGTGGCGATCGACGACTTTGGTATTGGTTTTTCATCGCTGAGCTATTTGCAGCAACTGCCACTGGATCGGATCAAGGTAGACCGTGCCTTTGTCAGCACGGTAGCGAACGATGGCGGCGGACTGATTGCTGAGACCATTATCAGTTTAGGTAAACGTATCGGTCTGTCGACCATTGCCGAGGGGGTTGAAACCAAGGAGCAGCTACAGGCCGTGATGGCGATGGGCTGCGAAGAGGTGCAGGGGTATTTGTTTGCCAAACCAATGCCCGCGGCCGATTTAATGCAGTATTTACTGGCGTATCAGGATGGCAAGTTAAAGCCCTAATGTTAACACCGCATAAAAAAACCGGAGCGCGCTCCGGTTTTTTATTGGCAACAGCGGCTGTTGGCTTATTTCTTGGCGCGCTCGAACGAGGTCATAATTTCAGCTTTCGCGGCGGCGGCATCAGCCCAACCGGTAACTTTAACCCACTTACCTGGCTCCAGCTCTTTGTAACGCTCAAAGAAATGCTGGATTTGTTTTTTCAGCAGCTCAGGCACATCGTTGATATCCTGGATATGGTCATACAGTTTGGTCAGCTTGCTGACCGGTACGGCAATAACCTTGGCATCCTGACCAGATTCATCTTCCATATTCAGTACGCCAACCGGGCGGCATTTAATCACGGCGCCTGGTACCAGTGGGTAAGGTGTTGGTACCAGTACGTCAACCGGGTCACCATCCAGCGACAGGGTCTGATTCACAAAACCGTAGTTGCAGGGATAGAACATAGGGGTGGCCATAAAGCGGTCTACCCAGACGGTACCGGTGTCTTTATCCACTTCGTATTTGATTGGATCGGCATTGGCCGGAATTTCAATAATTACGTTAATTTCATCCGGCAGATTTTTGCCAGCTGCTACATCGCTTAAGCTCATTGCTGTGTCCTCTGAGTAATTTACTGCCGCCATTATAATGACGGCCGTAAAAATGGCTATTGATAATTAGTCTGATGTGGTTGGCGCACTACCGGTTTGATGGTAGCCAACACAGGTTTCCACTTCATGTTTGGAACCTAGAATCACTGCTACCCGTTGATGGATATCAGTCGGAATGATTTCCATAATACGCTGATAACCGGTGGAGCTGGCGCCGCCAGCCTGTTCGACCAGAAAGCTCATCGGGTTAGCTTCATACATCAGACGTAATTTATCCGGCTTGGCCGGATCTTTACGATCGCTGGGGTAGGCAAAGATGCCGCCACGACAGAGTACCCGGTGCACATCGCCGACCATGGCGGCAATCCAGCGCATATTGTAATTTTTACCGCGCACCCCTTCTTTACCTTGCAGTAAATCGGCGATGTAACTTTGCATTGGTGCCTGCCAGTAGCGCTGATTTGACATATTGATGGCAAACTCGGCGGTGTATTTCGGGATGGTGGCCTGCTCTTCGGTTAACAGGAAGCCGCCATAGGTTTTATCCAGGGTGTACAGGCGGGTGCCTTTGCCAGTGGTCAGCGCCAGCATTGTTGATGGGCCATACAACACATAGCCCGCTGCAACTTGAGCGGTGCCTGGTTGTAAAAACTGGCTGGCATCACTGGCGTCCTTGTGTGGATCGGCCGGTAATATCGAGAAAATAGTGCCGATCAGGCTATTGATATCGGTATTGGAGGACCCATCTAAAGGGTCAAAGGTTACCAGATAGCGGCCACGCGGATTACCCGGTACGATATCATCCTCTTCTTCTGAGCTGATAGCTTTCACCACGCCGGTTTCCAGGATCACTTCTTTTAGTAATTCGTTCGCGATCACATCCAGTTTTTTCTGGGTTTCGCCCTGCACATTTTCTGACAGAGTTGAACCCAGTACACCGGCCAGTTCGCCCTGACCGACGCGGAAAGCGATTTCGCGGCAGGCCGCCAGGATAGTTTTTAACAACGAGATCAGATCCGGATCCACGCCATCTTGTTGCAGTACGGGTGAGATGCGACGCATTATAGTAGGTCCTTGTTATATTTTCGGGTAAGACAGAGTCAGACCGGTTAAGCTTTCGTCCGGTACAAGTGGCGAAATCTCATTCAGTCTGGGTTATTTTAAAGAATTTATTCTTAAATTGCAGTTTTGATCGCAGCTTATTCTGCATTTGCTACAATAAGCCCCTGCTTAACAGAGAAGTACATTATGCATATTCATATTCTGGGGATTTGCGGCACCTTTATGGGCGGTATCGCAGCCCTGGCCAAAGCCCTTGGCCATCAGGTCACAGGTTCCGATCAACAGGTTTACCCGCCGATGAGCACTCAGTTGGAACAGCTGGGTATCAGTCTGACTCCGGGTTATGACCCCGCACAGCTGGAACCGGCACCGGATCTGGTGATTATCGGTAATGCCTTATCGCGTGGTAATCCGGCCGTTGAGTATGTGCTGGAACATAACCTGCCTTATACCTCAGGCCCACAGTGGTTATCCGAACAGTTACTGCAGCAGCGCTGGGTACTGGCCGTTTCCGGCACCCATGGTAAAACCAGCACCGCCAGTATGTTGGCCTGGATCTTAGACTATGCCGGTTTAAAGCCGGGTTTTCTGATTGGCGGTGTGCCGCAAAATTTCGGCGTTTCTGCCCGCTTAGGTGAGGC
The DNA here is from genome assembly GCA_036759505.1 of Alishewanella sp. GTDB lineage: Bacteria > Pseudomonadota > Gammaproteobacteria > Enterobacterales > Alteromonadaceae > Alishewanella. The sequence continues at coordinate 14,494 of DAIOUM010000001.1, forward strand.
GCCGTTCTTTGTGATTGAAGCCGACGAATACGATACGGCATTTTTTGATAAGCGCTCCAAATTTGTGCATTACCGGCCGCGTACACTGGTGATCAACAACCTTGAGTATGATCATGCGGATATCTTCCCGGATCTGGCGGCGATCCAGCGGCAGTTTCATCATTTGTTACGCACCGTGCCAGCTTCAGGGCTGGTGTTGTCACCGGAAGCGACACCTGCCGTCGCCGAGACGCTGGCTATGGGCTGCTGGAGCCAGCGTGAAGCCTATGGCAGCGACTGGCAGGCCGAATTGTTAACGCCGGATGGCAGTCAGTTTGCACTGTACTGGCAACAGCAACAGGTGGCGCTGGTAAATTGGTCGCTGAGTGGTCAACATAATGTTGATAATGCGGTAATGGCGATTGCTGCCGCGCGTCATGCCGGGGTACCGGTTGGCGTTGCAGCCGAGGCCTTAGCCAGCTTCGTGGCACCAAAACGGCGGATGGAGCTAAAAGGCTCTCCACAAGGTATTGCAATCTACGATGATTTTGCCCATCACCCCACCGCGATAGCTACTACGCTGCAAGGCTTGCGGGCGAAAGTGGGCCAGGCGCGGATTATCGCCGTATTAGAGCCGCGATCTAATACCATGCGCCTCGGTGTGCATCAGGCGGCTTTGCCGCAGGCGCTGTTAACGGCAGATCAGGTGTTTTTATATGAGCCGCGCAATGCCGGCTGGTCGATGGCCGAGCTGGCCGCGCGGTTGGCGATGCCGGCCAGTGTTTGTTATGACATTGCTGAGCTGAAAGCCAGTATTCTGGCGCTGGTGCAGCCAGGCGATCAAATTGTCATTATGAGCAATGGCGCCTTCGGCGGCATTCATCAACAACTACTGGAGGCGCTGAGTTAAGCGTGGCCAGTCGATAGGAAAGCCAATGATAACCAGTAAAGAGATTACCCTGGCCTTTAGCGGCGCCTCGGGTGCGCCCTACGGTTTACGTTTATTACAGGTATTGTTAGCGCAGGGCATTAAAGTGCATCTGCTGATGTCCAGTGCGGCGCGGGTGGTGTTTGCCACTGAGCAGCAATTGCAGTTAAGCGCTGCGCCGGAGAAATGCGCACAGCAGCTGGAACAGTACCTGCAAGCGGCGCCCGGCCTGTTAAAGGTTTATGGTAAGGACGATTGGTTTTCGCCGGTTGCTTCCGGCTCGGCGGCGCCGAAACAGATGGTGATTTGCCCCTGTTCTACCGGCAGTCTGTCGGCTATCGCGCAGGGCGCCAGTGATAACTTGCTGGAGCGTGCCGCTGATGTGGTGATTAAAGAAGGTGGCAAGCTAATACTGGTGCTGCGGGAAAGTCCACTTAGCGCCATTCATCTGGAAAATATGCTGAAGCTGGCCCGCCTTGGCGTCTGTATTATGCCGGCCGCACCTGGTTTTTATCATCAGCCGCAGCAAATCAGTGATTTGGTCGACTTTATGGTGGCCCGGGTATTGGACCAGTTGGGCTTAGCGCAACAGTTAGTGGGGCGCTGGGGCTATGACTCGCGACAACAGCAAGCAGGAGAATAGCGTGACGCTGGCACTGGACATTAAAGACTTACATAAAATCTATCGTAGCGGCACAGTCGCACTCAGTGGTATCGATTTACAGGTACAGCAGGGCGATTTTTTTGCTTTGCTGGGGCCAAATGGTGCCGGTAAAAGTACCACCATCGGTATTATCAGTGCGCTGGTCAATAAAAGCCGCGGGCAAGTTAAGGTATTTGGCTTTGACCTGGATACCGAGCTGGAAGCGGCAAAAAGTCAGCTCGGCCTGGTGCCGCAGGAGTTTAACTTTAATCAGTTTGAAACCCTGCTGCAAATCGTGGTCAATCAGGCCGGTTATTATGGCGTACCGCGTGCGGTGGCCTTACAGCGAGCGGAGAAATATTTAGGTCAGCTGGGGTTATGGGAAAAACGTCATGCCAGGGCCCGTGAGTTGTCGGGTGGCATGAAGCGGCGGCTAATGATTGCCCGGGCGCTGATGCATGAGCCAAAGTTGTTGATCCTCGATGAGCCGACGGCCGGCGTCGATATTGAGCTACGGCGCTCAATGTGGGAGTTTTTACGCACGATAAATCAGCAGGGCGTGACGATTATCCTGACCACCCATTATCTGGAAGAAGCCGAGATGCTGTGTCGCAATATCGCCATTATTGATAAAGGGCAGATCATTGAGAACACCAGTATGAAAGCCTTGTTATCCAAGCTGGGTAAAGAAACCTTTATTCTGGATCTGGATCAACTGCCGGACAGCTTGCAGCTGGCTGGTTTTGTCTGGCGTAAGTTAGATCAACACAGTCTGGAAGTGGATGTGGAGAAGAGTGCAGGCTTAAACCCGATCTTCGAACAACTTAGTGCGCAGCAGGTAAAGGTGTTATCAATGCGGAATAAAGCCAACCGGCTGGAAGAGCTGTTTGTCACCCTGGTAGAACATGGCAGAGGGCAAGCAAAATGACGGCTCGTTATCTGATAGCGTTACAAAGTATTCTGACCAAAGAAATTACCCGCTTTATGCGCATTTGGGTGCAAACCCTGGTGCCGCCGGCCATTACCATGAGCCTGTATTTTGTCATTTTCGGTAGCCTGATTGGCTCACGGATCGGCGAGATGAACGGCTTTAGTTATATGGAATTTATTGTTCCCGGCCTGATTATGATGTCGGTTATTACCAACTCCTACGCCAATGTGGCCTCGTCGTTTTTTAGCGCCAAGTTCCAGCGTAATGTCGAAGAGCTGCTGGTAGCGCCGGTACCCAACTATATTATAGTGCTCGGTTATGTCGGTGGTGGCATGGCGCGCGGTATCCTGGTGGGGCTGATTGTGACGCTGCTGTCGCTGTTTTTTGTTACCATCAGTATTTATAATCTGGCGATTATTATCTTAACCGTGGTCTTGACCTCGATGTTGTTCGCATTGGGAGGCCTGATCAATGCCGTCTATGCCAAAACCTTTGACGATATCAGCATTATTCCAACCTTTGTGTTAACGCCCTTAACCTACCTGGGCGGTGTCTTCTATTCACTGACACTGTTGCCCGGATTCTGGCAGCAACTGGCACAACTGAACCCGATTGTTTATATGGTGAATGCGTTCCGTTTCGGCTTTCTGGGCTATACCGATGTCAACTTATGGCTGGCGCTGGTGGTAGTGCTGAGCTTTATTCTGGTGTTATTCAGTTATGCGATGTATCTGATCAACAAAGGCATTGGTTTACGCAGTTAGCGGCGCAATAAAACAGACGCCAGAAATTAGCAGACATTTTTCGGTGGTTGCAGTACAGTTGAACGCTTTGCTGCGTATAAACGCTGATAAGGTTACAGCAGGTAACGACAGGCATGAACGACATCATTAAACGCCAGGCCACGGCTTCCGAAGAAGCGCTGTGGCGTATTTTTACGATCCCGGAAGCGCCGGACTCGACCCTTAGTATTATCGAACAAAACCTGTCGCAGAATCTGGCCGGCTTTTTAAATGAAAGTATCGTAGCGGTGGAAAAACCGTTATGGCAGATTGAGCGGGATTTTCAGGCGTTCCAGATCCCGGAGCAACCGTCTTTTGTTTCTGATTATACCGACACCATTATGCAAAAACTGGTGGCGCACTCAGTGCATACTGCAGCGCCCAGTTTTATTGGTCATATGACGTCGGCCTTACCCTATTTTGTGCTGCCGCTGTCGAAAATGATGGTGGGTTTAAATCAGAACCTGGTAAAAATCGAGACCTCAAAAGCTTTTACCCCGCTGGAGCGGCAGGTATTGGGCATGATGCATCATCTGGTGTACGGCGAAAAAGACGGTTTCTATAAAAAGTGGATGCACAGCGCTAATCATTCGCTGGGTGCCTTTTGCTCCGGTGGTACCATTGCCAATATCACTGCGCTGTGGATTGCCCGCAACCGCTTGTTAAAACCGGACGGTGATTTTAAAGGTATCGCCAAAGAAGGTCTGTTCCGCGCGATGCAGCATTATGGTTATCAGGGCCTGGCGATAGTGGTGTCAGAACGTGGTCACTATTCGCTGGGTAAGGCCGCAGATGTGTTGGGTATCGGCCGTGATATGGTGGTGTCGGTCAAAACGGACGCCAATAACAAGGTGGACACTGCCGAAATGCGCCGGGTACTGGCCGACCTTGCGGAGCGTAATATTAAAGTGCTGGCGATTGTTGGCGTTGCCGGCGCCACGGAAACCGGCAATATCGACCCGTTAAACGAGCTCGCCGATCTGGCCGAGCAACAGCAATGCCATTTCCATGTTGACGCCGCCTGGGGCGGCGCGACCTTATTGTCAGCCAAGTACCGGCATTTACTAGCGGGTATTGAGCGTGCTGATTCTGTGACCATTGATGCGCATAAACAGATGTATGTGCCGATGGGCGCCGGTATGGTGGTATTTAAACATCCGTCTACGGCGAACGTGATTGAACATCATGCCGAGTATATTTTGCGTAAAGGCTCGAAAGATCTGGGCAGTCAGACGCTGGAAGGCTCAAGACCCGGTATGGCGATGCTGGTGCATGCCTGCTTACAGGTGATTGGCCGTCAGGGCTATCAGATCCTGATCGACCGCAGTCTGGAAAAGGCCCGCTACTTTGCCACCCTGATTAGCCATAATATCGACTTTGAACTGATTACCGAGCCTGAGCTCTGTATCCTGACCTACCGCTATGTGCCGGCGCAGGTGCAAAAAGCGATGGCCAGTGCCAGCCCGGAGCAGCAGCTGCGCTTTAATGAACTGCTTAACGGCCTGACCAAGTTTATTCAGAAGCGGCAACGCGAAGAAGGTAAATCTTTCGTCTCCCGCACCCGGTTAACCCCCGCCCGCTACCAGCGCCAGGAAACCATAGTGTTTCGGGTGGTATTGGCCAATCCACTGACCACAGAGCAGATTTTGCGTGATGTGTTAGTGGAGCAGGATCAGCTGGCACAGCAGGATAAGGAGTTTTATCCGAAACTGCTGCAACTGGCAAAAGAGCTATTGGGCTAATCGCAGCCTGAGCGTTTAGCTCAGGCTTTGCCACCAAAAAAGCAACGCTAACGCACTGGCAATACCTGCCAAGCCATAGCACACCACTTTAGCTAATAGGCCTTTAGCCAGCTTTAAATCATGCAAACCATGATGCACGCGGTGCATGGCATGAAATAGCGGCAAACAAATGGTTGCACCAGCGAAAGCCAGACCCGGTAAGCCCCAAAAACTCTGTAACAGTTGCTGAACCCGGCTATAACTGAAAGCCGCTTCTGGCAATAATCCGAGTGGGTAGAGCAGACCCAGGGTTAATACCAGACCCGGAATCACTATTGCAAAGCAGACGCCACCGGCACTAAACAGCGCCCACCAGATCGGTTCATCTGAGCGTTTTGGCTGATTCATCCGATAGCTCCAAATAACCAGAGTAAGAATAGCGCGACCAGCAGGGTGCCGAGCCACTGGCCGGCAATCATCAATGGTGCTGGTATTAGCGGCATCACCCGCGGGAACAGTTCAAAAAAGGTTTTGGCATGATATAAGCTGGCCAGTAGCAGCAGTGTATTCAGCGCGATAACCCAGGGCTGCGCCATAAACGCCAGCCAGCTTTGATACTGACTTTCCCCCTGAGCCAGGCTATACAGACCTGCCAGTAAACAGCCGCAGAAAAACAGCAGCGGCAGCACAGTGGCTTCGCGCAGCATATAGCGCAGAAAAAAGCCATGTTTTAGCCACCAATTGCGAGAGAGCGGCTGCAGATAGGGGCGGCGGGCGCCGGCAGAGTCTGGCATAGGGCCTCCTAAGGTTTAAAGATGCTGATCAGCATATCGGTGGCCGAGGCGACTTTGCCTTGATTGACGGCCGCTGCCGGATCTAAGTGTTTTGGACAGACATCGGCACAAAAGCCGACAAAGGTGCAGGCCCAGACGCCGTTTTTGCCATTTAGCTGCGGCATGCGCTGTGCTTTGCCCTGATCGCGGCTGTCGAGGTTATAGCGCTGCGCGGTGACAATCGCCGCTGGCCCCAGAAATTCCGGATTAAGGCCAAATTGCGGACAGGCGGCATAGCACAGGCCACAGTTAATACAGCTGGAGAATTTCTGGTACTTTTTCAGCTGCGCCGGCGTTTGCCGGTGCGGTTCAGCGCTTTTACTATCATTTATCAGATAAGGTTTGACCGCTTGCAGATGGTCTAAAAACACCGCCATATCGCTGATTAGATCTTTCTCAATCGGGAAATGGTCCAGTGCGCTAATCGTCAGTTCAGCCGGATAATCGCGTAAAAAGGTTTTACAGCCCAATTTCGGGATTTTGTTCACCATCACGCCGCAAGAGCCGCAGATCGCCATCCGGCAGGACCAGCGAAAGGCCAGCGTCGGATCCAGTTGCTGCTGAATATACAGCAGTGCATCCAGCACCGAGGTGCTGTGGTCAAAGGGTACCTGATAGCGCTTTGCGCTGGGTGCCTGATCTTGTTCGGGATTATAGCGCTGAATAATTAAGGTTTTTTCCATCATCAGGCTCCTTGCTTAGCGGCAGCACCGTAGACGCGGGCCGCCGGTGGCAGGCTGGTGATCCTAACCGGCTGATAGTCCAGCGCAACACTGCCATCCGCCGCCCGGTAAGCCAGGGTATGCTGTAAAAAATCCTGATCATTACGCTGGGTCATACCCGGATCCAGCCGTTGATGCGCGCCGCGCGATTCTTTACGCGCCAGCGCGCTTTCACAGAGTGTCAGTGCCACCTCCAGGCCGAAACTCAGTTCCAGATACTGGATCAACTCAGTGTTAAACACCTTGCTGTGGTCGCTTACCTTCAAATCGGCCAGCTGTTGCTGTAGCGATACCAGGGTAGCACGGCATTGCTGCATACCCTGTTCATCGCGATAGATACCACAACCTTGTTCCATCGCCAGTGTCATCGCCTTACGCAGGCTGGCGATACTCTGTTGCGGTTTACTACCGAACAAACTGGCTAGTCGCCGTTGTTGTGTTTGCGTCTGCTCTTTCGCTGCTGTTGAGTGGCTACGCGGCATCGGCGGTAGGCTTTGCGCGGCATGTTCGCCGGCGGCTTTACCAAATACCAGTAATTCGGTCAGTGAATTCGACCCCAGCCGGTTAGCGCCATGTAAACCGACCGATGCGCATTCACCGACAGCATATAAACCGCTGATACGGGTCTCGCCGTGCAGCTCGGTCAGAATGCCGCCCATGGTATAGTGCACTGCCGGGCGAATGGGGATCGGTTGTTGTACCGGATCGATATTGACGTAAGAACGCGACAGTTCACAGATAAAGGGCAGCCGCTCGGCCAGTTTCTGCGCCCCCAGATGGCGTAAATCCAGATAGACGACGGCATGCCCCTGATAGTCACCGGTAAGGCCGGCTTGTTGTTGCTGCCAGAACGCTTGCGACAGTTTATCGCGTGGCCCCAGCTCCATATATTTGTTTTGTGGTTGACCCAAGGGCGTCTCCGGGCCCAGGCCATAATCCTGCAGATAACGGTAGCCATCTTTATTCAGCAGAATCCCACCTTCACCGCGGGCGGCTTCGGTGATCAGAATGCCGGAGCCGGGTAAGCCGGTGGGGTGGTATTGCACAAACTCCATATCCCGTAGCGCCACACCATGCCGGTACGCCAGCGCCATACCATCACCGGTGACGATGCCACCATTGGTATTGTAGTGAAATAGCCGGCCAGCGCCGCCGGTAGCCAGAATCACTTTCGGCGCCAGAATCTGGAATAGCTCACCGCTATTCAGTTGCAACGCCAGTACCCCCAGCACCTGCTGTTCACTGACTAATAAATCCAGCACGAAGAACTCATCCAGCCGCTGGATGGCCGGATATTGCAGCGAGGTTTGAAACAGCGTATGCAAAATATGAAAGCCGGTTTTATCGGCGGCAAACCAGGTGCGTTCGGTTTTCATGCCGCCAAAGCGCCGCACCTGAATACTGCCGTCGGCTTTACGGCTCCATGGACAGCCCCAGTGTTCCAGTTGCACCAGCTCCTGATAAGCGGCTTTAACAAAGTGTTCCACCACCAGCTGGTCAGCCAGCCAGTCGCTGCCGGCAACGGTATCCTGAAAATGTGCGTCCAGACTATCTTCGGCCAGCGTGACGGCCGCCGCGCCACCTTCGGCTGCAACCGTATGCGAGCGCATCGGATAGACTTTGGACAGCAGACTAATGCGGGCATCCGGCCTGATCTGTGCCGCAGCAATAGCCGCGCGCAAGCCAGCACCACCGCCGCCGACCACAATAATATCCGTTGTTAAAACCTGCATCCTGCCTCCGTGATTAATTGCCGCTGGCGGCCCAGTACAGACCGGCACTGAGTAGTAAGGGATAAAGATGGCACAGCAACACATTCAAACCCAGATAAGGCTGCAACTCGCGTGGTTTATCTGCCAGCCGGAAAATGCCCGGCAGAATTTTCAGCAGCAGCGGCAAACTGAGTAAGCCAAGTAAGCTTTGCCAGGGCAGCGCTCCCAGGGCAACACCAAGCAGCAGTAACAGGTAGCTGGCAGCGGCCAGCAGACTATAAACACTGGCACTGTGGCGGCGGCCAATGACAATCGGCAAATGCCGGCGTCCGACCTGCCTGTCGGCTTCGACATCCGGAAACTGATTTAACAGCAACAGGTTGGAGACCAGCAAACTGATAATGGTGGCCAACAGCCAGGCCGCCATGCTGACTTGCTGTGCAAATACCCAAAACGCGCCCAGCGTCATCAGTAAACCAAAGCCAATGCCCGGCGCCAGCAGGCAGGCCAGAGGTGAGCGGTTCAGATATTGGGTATAGGCGTAAATAATCAGCACACCCGGAATACCAATCAGCAGCAGTTGCCAGCCATGCAATAAGGTGAGGTAAAGTCCGCCGGCGATCAGTAATGCTAAGCTGATCACGGCAATCGCCAATGCAGCGTAACTGGCAGCCGGATTAGCCACCAGAGTGCCGCTACCACCGCTAAAGGGCGTGCGCTCGGTCAGAAAATCCAGACCGGACTTAAAATCAAAATATTCATTAAAGGCATTGACGCTGATATGGGCACAGAGCGCCAGCAAGGTCACCAATAACAGGGTTGGCCAGCCAGGTGAGGCGCCGGCTTGCCAACTGGCGGTGACAGCCAGCAGGATGCAGACCAAGGTCAGGGTTAGAAAATTTGCCCGGCTGACGCCTAGCAGGGTGTTAAGCACTGATCTGCTCTCCATTCACGCCATTCTAAGAAGCAGCATAGCGGGTTTTGGGCGGAAAAACTTTGATCTCAGCGGTCTTTTCTACCAAAGACCGAGTTGCTGGCGCTCTTCTCCTGGCCAAAGGTCCAGTACAGGATGCTGCAAGCCGGGCACCATTGGCTGTAAATCAGCGACAAACTGGCGGCATAAGGCCGGTGCGCCATGGTTATCCGGGGTGTGAAAGTAGCAGTAGGGAGTTTTACCGGCCTGCAGCCAGTCGGCGACTTTGCGTAACCAGGGCTGATAATAATGCTGGTTGATGCTGGCATCATCACAGCCGATAAAGCGGATCACCGGTTGGGCGCTCAAACAGATCGCATGTACCGGTAGCCGGGGCTTTTTTTGCTGTGCATCCAATAGCGCCGGACTGCGGGCCGGCACACTAAACAGAGCCCGGCTATCGAGCACCACCCGTTCGCATTGATACTGCTGTAGTAGGCGGTTTAAGCTGATTTCGTGTGCGGCCTTATCGAAGAAGGCTGGATGCCGCACTTCAACGCACAGCGGGTAATGCGGGCGAAGCGTAGCAAGTTGCTGTTCCAGCCAGGGCAAGGCGTGCGGGCCGGTACTGGCCGGCAGTTGTAAATGCAGCATGCCAAGCTTATCCCCCAACACACTGAGCGTCTTTAGCCAGGCCAGGATATCATCTGCTTGCGTCGTCACACTGTTATGCGAAAAACGTGACGGCAGCTTTAACTGCAGCCGGAAGTCAGCAGGCAAGGTTGCCGCCCAGCGCTCGAGGGTGGCGCTGTCCGGATCGGCGTAAAAGCTGGTATTGCCCTCGACGCTGTTAAACACGGTGGCGTAATGGGCAAGAAAGTCGCTGCTGCTGGTACCTTGCGGATACAGGCTGCCACGCCAGTGTGGATTAGCCCACAGCGGGCAGCCCAGATAGAGCATTTACACTTCCAGATTATCGATCAGCCGGGTGCTACCCAGTTTGGCTGCCGCCAGGATCACTTTTGGCTCATTGGCGTCATTGGCCAGGGCTAAGGTCTGACGATGGCTGATATTCAGATAATCCGGGATAAAACCGGCCGCCTGTAACGCCGCTTTGGCGTTTTGCTCCAGCTCGCGGTAGGGGGCGGCAGCAGCCAGGATCTGTTGTTTTAGTTGCTGCAGGATCTGGTATAACGCCGGTGCCTTGGCACGCTCCTCCGCCGTCAGATAACCGTTACGCGAGCTGAGTGCCAGACCATCCGCCGCGCGCTCAGTCGGTACCCCGATAATCTCAATCGGAAACGACAGGTCTGCCACCATCTGGCGGATAATCGCCAGTTGCTGATAGTCTTTCTGACCAAAACAGGCGACATCCGGTTGTACCAGATTAAACAGTTTCGCCACCACAGTGCTGACACCGCGGAAATGGCCGGCCCGGCTGGCACCACAGTGTAAATCGCCTAGTTTCGGTACTTCGACAAAGCTTTGTACATCCAGCCCACGCGGATACATGATGGCCGGCGTGGGCGTAAACAAGGCGGCACAGCCATGTGCAGTCAGGCCTTGCATATCTGCCGCCAGTGTACGCGGATACTTATCCAGATCTTCGTTCTGACCAAATTGCATCGGATTAACAAAGATGCTGGCAATCACCACATCGGCATGTTGGCGGGCGATATCAACCAGCCGGAAATGCCCGGCGTGCAGATTGCCCATCGTTGGCACAAAGCCAATGCGTTTACCGGCTAAGCGCCAGTCGCGGATTTGCGCCCGTAGCGCAGAGATCGATTCCAGGTGCTGCATTATTGAAAACTGTGCTCTTTTGCCGGGAAAATGCCGGCTTTCACTTCACTGACATAGGTTGTTATGGCGCTACGGATGTCACCGGTTTGCGCCAGATAATTTTTGGAAAACTTCGGGATATAGCCACTGCTGATGCCAAGTAAATCATGCATCACCAGTACCTGGCCATCGGTGACGTTGCCGGCACCAATACCGATCACCGGAATAGTCAGCGCCTGGGTAATGCGCTCGGCCAGCGGCTGTGGAATACATTCCATCACCAGCAGTTGCGCACCGGCTTCCTGCAGCGCCAGCGCTTGCCGGACCATGGCATCGGCTTTTTCCGCGGTTTTACCCTGCACTTTAAAGCCACCAAACAAGTGGACGGATTGTGGCGTTAAGCCTAAATGACCACACACCGGCACGCCGCGCTCAGTCAGGGCTTTAATGGTGGGCAGTAAAAAGTCACCGCCTTCTAATTTCACCATATTGGCACCGGCCTGCATCAGCGGCGTCGCATTCTGCATCGCCTGCTCCGGCGTGGCATAGCTCATAAAGGGCATATCGGCAATCACAAAGGCATCGGGGGCACCGGCGCGCACCGCCCGGGTGTGATAAGCGATATCGGCGGTGGTAACGGGTAGTGTATCGCTATGGCCCTGCAGTACCATGCCCAGCGAGTCGCCAATTAGCAGCACGTCGACGCCTTGTTCGGCAAAGAGTTTGGCGAAGCTGGCATCATAAGCCGTTAACATGGTGATTTTGTCACCTTGTTGCTTCATTTTTTGCAGTACGGCAGTGGTAATTTTCGGCATTTTGATCTATTCCGACAGTGAGTCCGGATGCGCACCTTCGCACAAAGCGGCGTCAGTCGCAAGGAGGTTGCAGTGGCGTCAGGCCATTTAGTGGCACCTGTTGTAACAAGCTATTTAATGCCACGCCATCAGGTAAAATTAAATCCGGTGCCAGCTCGGCCAGCGGATACAACACAAACTCCCGCAGCTGCATACCATAGTGTGGCACAGTCAGCTCGGGATGGTCGATTTGTTGCGTACCAAATAACAGGATATCCAGATCCAGGGTGCGGGGGCCCCAACGCTCGGCTTTGCGTTGCCGGCCATGCGCAAGTTCGATCTGCTGTAAGGCGTGTAGTAACGCCAGCGGCGTTAAACGGGTATCCAGCGCCGCGACCGCATTAACATAATCCGGCTGGTCCTGTGGCCCCATCGGTTTGGAGCTGTAAAAGCGCGATACCTGCACCAGCCTGGTTTCGGGCAGTTGTCCAAGGGCTGTCACTGCGGCTTGCAGCTGCGCCACTGGTTCAACCAGATTGGCGCCCAGGCCAATATAACAACGTTCAGCTGGCAGCATTATCAGTATTGTCAGTTGGCGCTTTACGTTTGGTACGCCGGCGTTTTGGCCGCTCGACACCGGCTTTGCCGAGTTGATTAATCAGCTGCAGCTTGCCGGCTTCATCGGTAAATTGAAAACTCTGCCACCAGTTTGCCAGTGCAGTCAGTTCACCGCCCTCGGCTGCTGCTCTTAGTTGCAAAAAGTCAAAAGCGCCGCGGAATTTATTTTGTTCCATCAGCTTAAAGGCGCGACGACCAGCGCGTTTGGGCAGCCGGCTTTGTAAGATCCAGATATCGCGCATTGCCAGACTAAAGCGTTTCGGAATGGCAATACTACGCTGCACGTCATCCAGCACTTCGGTCATCGCGATGCTGAGGGCGTCATTTTCATTCAGGCCACTCTCAATCAGCAGTGTCTGGGCCCGCACTTCTACCGGGTACCACAGCATGGCGGCAAACACAAAGGCCGGCGTCACCGGTTTGTCCTGCGCGACCCGCTGATCGGTATCTTGCAAAGCACGGGTGACCAGTTGAAAGGCTTTACCTTCCGGTTCCTGCTTTAACAGTTTTTCCAGCTGCGGCAGTAATACCTTAAAGACTTTCAGCTCACGCATCAGCATAAAGTTATCGAAGCCTTTGCCGGCCAGCCACATCTTAACCAGTTCATCAAACAGCCGTGGCGCCGGGATATTCTTTAGCAATACCGCCAGCTCAGGGATATCGCGCGCCGTATCCGGTGCGATTTGCATATTTAATTTAGTGGCAAAGCGGATGGCGCGCAGCATCCGCACCGGATCTTCACGATAGCGGGTTTCCGGATCGCCAATCAGTTCAATGCGCCGCTCGGCGATGCTTTGCATGCCGTTGGCAAAATCATAGATAGCAAAGTCTTTAATCGAGTAGTACAGCGCATTGACGCTAAAGTCGCGCCGCTCGGCATCTTCTTCAATGGTACCGTACACATTATCGCGCAGGATCTGACCGTGATCGCTGAGGCTGGCGATCTTGCTGCTATCTTCCTCGTCGTCAACGCCACTGTGATGGCCACGGAAGGTGGCAACTTCAATCACTTCGCGGCCAAAGACCACGTGTGCTAAGCGAAAACGGCGGCCAATCAGCCGGCAGTTACGGAACACCTGCTTAATTTCTTCCGGCTTGGCATTCGTGACCACATCGAAATCTTTTGGCTGTAGGCCAAGCAATAAATCACGAATACAGCCACCGACCAGATAGGCGTCGTAGCCGGCATCTTTGAGCCGGTACAACACTTTCAGCGCGTTCGGGCTGATATCTTTGCGCGAAATGGCATGCCGATCACGGCTAATCACCTGCAATGGCGGCAAAACTGAAGAGGGCACCGGGTTGGCGCTGATAGCTTTAGTCGCCGGGGTTTTGGCAGCTTTAGCCGGCTTGCCACTGCTCGGTTGGGTGGCAGTTTTGCTCAGCTTACGGCGGCAAAAATCAAGCACTCGCGAAATAATGATATGTCTCCTAAAAACCGATACGGCACTTTGGCCGAAAAACCGGCGTATCATACCCGAATTGCCGGAAAATGAGAATGTAAGGCCGGCGGCAAATTTATCAGGCAAAGTCAGGGCAGCGCACTTCCAACTGCTGCGGTACCTGACGTAATTGCCAGTTGCCAAGTGCCCAGGCTAACAGCTCGCTCACCGGGGCGCCGGCAAGCTCTGCCGGCGGCGGATGGCCAAGTACAGTTAAGGCCGCCGCCATACTTTGCGTCAGCGGCCAATCTTGCAGCGGCCTGGCATGGTTTTGTTTACTCAGCTTCTGGCCAGGTGCTGTTACTGCCAGCGGTAAATGGCCATAGTCAGGCGCCGCTGCGCCCAATAACCAAAATAAGTGCTGTTGCCGGCTGGTCATCGTCAGCAAATCGGCGCCACGGATCACTTGTGTGATGCCCTGATCCCAATCATCCACTACCACCACCAACTGGTAGCTAAACAGACCATCCCGACGTTTTACCACATAATGCTCAGCGGCCAGGGCAGCGTCGATCTGTTGCGATCCGAAGACCAGATCGGTAAAGCCGGTTGCCGCCGGGCTGCAGAGTCGCCAGGCTAACGGCTCAGCAGACAGTCCGAGCTGCCGACAAGTACCGGGATAAATTCCACCGCCATCATTAATTTGTTTACGGCTGCACTGACAACCATAGATCAGCCCTTGCTGGCGTAGCTGTTGAAAAATGCTCTGGTAACGTTCCAGCCGCTGGCTTTGATACCAAATCTCGCCATCCCACTGCAGACCAAAGCTTTCCAGTGCCGTTAAAATGGCGCTGTCGGCACCGGGCTGGGTGCGCGGGGTATCGATATCTTCGATGCGTACCAGCCAGCGGCCAGCCTGACTTTTTGCCTGCAGATAACTACCCAGGGCAGCAATTAAGGAGCCAAAGTGCAGTGGACCAGAAGGGGAGGGAGCAAAACGGCCGGTATAGCCGGCCGTGTTTTGGGGGGGAGTGCTGGCGTTTGCCAAGGGATAAGACCTTAGCCGCCTAACTGCTTCTCTTTGATTTCGGCCAAGGTTTTACAGTCGATACACTGATCGGCAGTTGGCCGCGCCTCTAAGCGCTTGATACCGATTTCAATGCCGCAGGTATCACAGTAGCCGAAATCGTCGTTCTCAATTTTTTGTAGCGTTTTTTCAATCTTTTTCAACAGCTTACGTTCACGATCCCGTGCGCGCAGTTCTAAGCTGAATTCTTCTTCCTGCGCGGCCCGGTCTACCGGATCCGGGAAGTTAGCGGCTTCGTCGGCCATATGGTTCTTGGTACGGTCAACTTCTTCCCGTAACTGTTGGCGCCAGGCATCGAGAATTTTGCGGAAATGCTCCAGCTGCTTCGGGTTCATGTACTCTTCCCCGACCGCCTCCTGATATGGCTCAACACCGGCCAGCGCCAGCAGCCCCAGGGTTTTGTTGTTATTGCCCTCTGGCATGATTCTCTCCTGTACAATACCGCCAAGCAAAAAAGATGGCGGCTATAGATAGCAGAATATTAATGCTATCGCAATCACTATTGAAAAACCGCGGAAGTATACAGACTGAGCAGCCATTCGTCACTTTATTTTCAGCAGCCGCTCTGTGTTACAATGTTCAGCATCAGCCTTGCTAAGAAGCCGACAGCCCCCTATAAACGGAGTAAAAGATGGAATCGACCACTAATCTGTTACACATTTCACTGACTCAGCAGCCAGCCGCTGCTGCCTTTGGTAAAGCCAGCCTGACCCCAAGCAGCCAGGGCTATCAAATTCATGTTAAAGCCGGTGATGAGCTGCGTAGTATTCAAAAAGCTGCCCGGCAGCTGGATAACCTTGGTCTGACCGAAGTGCAGTTAGCGGGTGACTGGTCGCTGGAAGCGCAGTGGGCCTTTTATCAGGGCTTTATTAATGCCAAACGCTTTACCGGTGTTAATTTTACCGGCGATGCCGCAACCGTAACCCGTCTGCAGCAGCTGGTACGTTGTTACAGCTTTGCCCGCGGCCTGATTAACCAGACGCCGGAGCAATTATCTCCTGAGTTACTGTGTCAGCAGGCGGCAGCTTTTATTCAAGAGGTGGCAGGTGACGGCAAGGTTTCGCAGCAGATCCTGCTCGGTGAACAACTGCAACAGGCTGGCTGGCATGGAATTTATCAGGTTGGTCGCGGCAGCGATCGTGCACCGGCGCTGCTGGAGCTGGACTTTAACCCGACCGGCAACCCGGATGCGCCTGTTGCTGCGGCTTTGGTCGGTAAAGGCATTACCTTTGACAGTGGCGGTTATTCGATTAAAGCGACTGAAGGCATGCTGACGATGAAATGTGATATGGGTGGTGCCGCGACAGTCACGGCAGCGCTGGCGCTGGCGATCCTCGGTGGTCTGACGCAGCGGGTCAAACTGATCTTATGCTGCGCCGAAAACCTGATCAGCGGTCATGCTTATAAGCTTGGCGATATTATTACCTATAAAAATGGTACCACAGTAGAAATCGTCAATACCGATGCCGAAGGCCGGCTGGTACTGGCGGATGGTCTGCAACTGGCGGGCGACAGTGGTGCCGGGCTGATTATTGATGCTGCAACGCTGACCGGCGCTGCGCAAACGGCGGTTGGCACCGAATATAATGCCTTGTTTGCCTTAGATCAGGTACTGGCACAGCGGGCGCTGGCGTATGCGGCGGAACAACAGGAACTGACCTGGCAGTTACCGCTGGCAAAATGGCATCAGCAGCAATGCCCGTCACCTTATGCCGATACGGCCAACAGCCGGCCGGTCAAAGGTGGCGGTGCCGGTGGCGCCAGCAATGCTGCCGGCTTTTTAAGTCGCTTTGTACCGAATGACGGTCAGGGCTGGTTGCACTTTGATCTAGCTGCCGCCTTTAATGGCAGCGCCAATGCCTATTGGGCGGCCGGTGCCACCGGTCAGGGCATTCGTACTATTGCCGCTACTCTGTTAGCGGAATTGTCAGCCTGAGTGGCAGCGGCTATCGCTTAGTGTGCTGCCGCTGTCTGAGAGAGCTCTAGCTTGTTACCTGTTGTAGAGATCCTGCCTCAGCTGTGCCAGATCCTGGCACAGCAAAACCGCGTCATCCTGTCGGCGCCACCGGGTGCCGGCAAATCGACGTATTTGCCACTGTATCTGTTACAGCAGCCCCAGTTTGCCGGTAAAAATATCCTGTTGCTGGAGCCGCGCCGCCTGGCGGCACGCAGCATTGCTGCCTATCTGGCACAGCAATTGGGTGAGCCGGTCGGTAAAACAGTGGGCTATCAAATCCGCCAGGACAGTCAATTTAGCGCGGATACCCGGCTATTGAT
The DNA here is from genome assembly GCA_036759505.1 of Alishewanella sp. Lineage (GTDB taxonomy): Bacteria > Pseudomonadota > Gammaproteobacteria > Enterobacterales > Alteromonadaceae > Alishewanella. The sequence continues at coordinate 31,598 of DAIOUM010000001.1, forward strand.
TGTGACAGAGGGCATTTTAACCCGCAAAATTCAGCAAGATCCGCTGTTATCTACGGTGGATTTCTTAATATTCGACGAATTTCACGAACGTTCGCTGCATGCCGATCTGGGGTTAGCGCTGGCGTTAGAGGTGCAGCAACTAAATGAACAGTTAAAGCTGCTGGTGATGTCGGCGACGCTGGATTGTCAGGCATTGCAGCAGTATTTGCAGGCGCCGCTGCTGCAAAGCGACGGTCGCAGCTATCCGGTTGAGATCCGCTATCAGCCGCCGACGCCGGTGTCGAAAGAACCGCTGGCATTACAGGCCGCTAAGCTGGCATTGCAGGCTTATCGCCAGCACGGCGGCAATCTGCTGGTATTTTTACCCGGTCAGGCCGAAATTCAGCAGGCCGCCATTTGGTTACAGAGCCAGGGCTTGCCGCCTGAGCTGCAAGTCTGGCCCCTGCTCGGTAGCCTCAGCCTGGCGCAGCAACAAGCCGCTATTGCCGCGCCGCCGGCCGGCCAGCACAAAATTGTGCTGGCGACTAATCTGGCCGAAACCAGCTTAACCATTGAAGGCATTACTGTGGTAGTGGACAGTGGCCAGGCACGCCGGGCCAGCTATCAGGCGCGTAATGGCCTGACCAAACTGGAAACCGTTGCCATTAGCCAGGCTGCCGCGGTGCAGCGCGCCGGTCGCGCCGGTCGTTTGGCAGCGGGTATTTGCTACCGGCTGGATACGCCGGAGCAATGGCAACGCCGCCCGGCTTTCGAGCCGCCGGAGATTGAACTGGCGGAATTAACCCAGCTGCGGCTGGAGCTGGCCGTCTGGGGTTGTCAGCCAGAGGCGTTAAACTGGTTAACGGCCCCGGCCAGCGGTAATCTGGCCGCGGCGACGGCCTTATTGCAGCAACTGCAGGTGCTGGATGCCAAAGGGCAGCTCACCCGCTATGGTCGTGAACTGTATCAGTTTGGTACCGACATCCGGCTGGCCAGTATGTTACAGCATGCCAGGCAGCTGGAAGAAAGTACCGCCGGTGCCGGTTGGCTGGCCGCCCTGTTAGCCGCCTTGCTGGAAGAGAGCCGGCCCGCTACGCAGGACCTGTATCAACAACTCGCACTGCTCCAGCAGCGGCGGCCACCTTTTGCCAGCTTATACCCGCAGGCCGAGCAGTTTGCCCGCAAGCTCGGGGTGAGCAAGCTGAATACTTTACCACTGCAATTGCTGCCAACCTTATTGCTACGCGCCTTTCCGGATCGGCTGGCGCAGCGCCGTGGTCAGGGCTATTTACTGGCCAATGGCTGTGGCGCGGTATTGGCGCCGGATGATCCCTTGTCGGGGCAAGCCTTGTTGGTGGTGAGCAGCAGCCGCGACTATCAGCAGCAAAACCGCATTAGTCAGGCGGTGGCGATTACACTGGACGAAGTACTGGCGGACTGGCCTGAGTTAAGCTGGCAAAGTTACAGTGGTTGGGATGAGCAGAAGCAGGCGTTTTTTAGCGAACAGCAACTGCGCTTTGGCCAGTTAATCCTGCAGCGTAAGCCGGCGCAGTTACAGCTGGACCCCCAGCTCAGACAGCAGGCCTGGCTCGACACCCTGCAGCGTAAAGGTCTGCAGTTATTGCCGTTTAACGACCATTGCCGGCAACTGCAGCAGCGGCTGGCGCTGGCGCGCACTATGGACAGCAGTTTACCGGATCTGAGCGATGCGGCTTTATTAACGACCTTATCCGTCTGGCTGGGCCCCTACCTTGGCGAGCTGAATAAGCTGACGGAGCTACAACAACTGCCGTTATACAATTTACTGTGGCAGCAGCTGAGTTACCGACAGCAACAGCAACTGAACGAGTGGTTACCGGAACACTGGCAAACCCCGGCTGGCTCCAGAGTCAGTATTGATTACACCCTGCCGGGTGGACCGGGTTTTTCAGTCAGGGTTCAGGAAATGTATGGTCAACTCGCTTCGCCGACGGTGCTGGCCGGGCAACTGGCCCTGACGCTGACGTTGTTGTCACCGGGGCGGCAGCCGCTGCAAATTACCCGGGATCTGGCGAGCTTCTGGCAACAAGCCTGGCCAGAGGTAAAAAAAGAAATGAAAGGGCGTTACCCTAAACACTATTGGCCGGACGATCCGGCGACGGCGCTGCCGACCACCAAAACTAAAAAAGCGATGCAGTTATGAGCCGAAAGCGCAGCAAAAAAGCCGTATCCAGCAGCCGTCCGGGCCGCTGGTGGCGCCTGATCTGGCAAACCAGCCTGAAACTGGCGTTGGCAATGGTACTCGGGCTGGGCATTTATCTGATTTATCTCGACAGTAAGATCACCAGTACCTTCTCCGGCCAGAAATGGCAGATCCCGGCACAAATTTATGGCCGCAGCCTGACCCTCTATCCGGGCCTGTTTCTAACTCAGGCCAATCTGGTGCGGGAGCTGGAGCAGTTGCAGTACCGGCGCAGTGACCAGCTAACCGGTCCCGGGCAGTTTAATGTGCGTGGCGGCAGCGTTACCATATTCCGGCGCGGCTTTGTCTACCTGGAGGGCGAGGTCCCCGCTGAACAGTTTAGTGTTGAGTTTAACCGCAATGGTGTTAGCCGTATCGTCCGCCAGAATAGCGCAGTTGATTTTGCCCGGCTGGAACCGCAATTGATTGAACATCTGGTGTCGGCTGAGCAGGAAGACCGTGAGCTGGTCAGGCTGGAGCGGGTACCTGAGCTACTGAAAGAAACCTTATTGTTGGTTGAAGACCGTGATTTTTATCAGCACAGGGGCGTTTCCCCCTTATCGATAGTGCGGGCTTTCTTCGTCAATCTGAGTGCCGGACGCACAGTGCAGGGCGGTTCTACCCTGACCCAGCAGCTGGCAAAGAATATGTATCTGACACAGGACCGTACCCTGTGGCGGAAAATCAACGAGGCCTTTATTGCGCTGGTGCTGGAATACCGCTTTAGTAAAGATCAGATCCTGGAAGCCTATCTGAATGAGATCTATCTGGGGCAAAACCATAATAATGCGATCCACGGTTTTGGTCTGGGCAGCCGCTTTTATTTTGGTAAGCCGCTGGCCGAGCTAAATCCGGAGCAGTACGCCTTGCTGATCGGTATTGTCAAAGGTCCGGGCTTTTACGACCCGCGCCGGTTTCCACAGCGTGCGCAACAGCGCCGGGATCTGGTGCTGCGGCTGATGTTTGAACAGCATTTGCTGGATAAAACCGCTTATGAGCGCGCTATTGCGACGCCACTTAGGGTGATTGAACGCGGCCAGTTCCTGAATGCCAATTTCCCTGCCTATCTGGATGCCGTGCGCAAAGAGTTACGGCAGCTGAACCTGGATAGCCGGATGTTGCATAGCGGCATTAAAGTCTTTACCTATCTGGATCCACTGGCACAAATTCAGGCCGAGCGCACAGTGGCCGATACGGTGCCGGCGATGAACCCGGAGCTGGAGGCCGCGATGCTGGTCGTTGATTATCAGCAAGCAGCGATTAAGGCCTTGGTCGGCAGTAAAACCGCTGGTTTCGCCGGCTTTAACCGGGCACTGGATGCCCGCCGGCCGATTGGCAGCCTGGTTAAGCCGCCTATTTATCTGGAGGCGCTGGCACAGCGCGGTCGTTATACACTGGGCACTATGCTGGACGATAGCCCAATCAGTTTACGAAACAATAATCAGGATTGGCAGCCGCAAAATTTTGATAAAAAATTCCGTGGCGACGTCTCTCTGCTGCGCTCGCTGGCCGACTCATTGAATGTGCCAACCGTGCGGCTCGGTTTGCAGCTCGGGCTGCCGAAGGTGCAGGAAAGTTTGCGCCGGTTGGGGCTGGAGCGGCGGGTCAATTTGTATCCGTCAGCCTTACTGGGCGCTATTGATTTAAGCCCCTATGAAGTCACCCAGCTGTACCAGACTATTGCGAACAATGGGGTGCATCAGCCATTAGCCACAGTGCTGGCACTGACCGACCAGCAAGGCAGTGCGCTCTATCAAAGATCACAACAGCCAAGCCGGCGTTATCCGGTGGAAGATATTTATCTGCTGCACTACGCGATGATTGAGTCAACCCTAACCGGCACTGCCCAGTCGCTGGCGCGCAGCTGGCCCAGACCGACTTTTGCCGGTAAAACCGGGACTTCCAGTGATTACCGCGACAGCTGGTTTGCCGGTTTTGACCAAGATACCCTGGTAACAGTATGGCTGGGCCGGGATGATAATAAGAGTACCGGCCTGACCGGTGGTACCGGCGCGCTCCGCTTATTTGCCGATTATTTCCGGCAGAAAGGCAGCCAGAATCTGATCCGCTATATGCCGGAGCAGGTGGAATGGCAACGCTTTTCGACCAAAAGCGGTTTACCGGTGCCGGAATACTGCCCCAATAGCTGGCTGTTACCGGCCCATAAAAACTCGCTCTTGGGTTTAGCGGATTGCGATTAAGCTGAGAACACCAAAATAAAACGCCAGCATAGCGCTGGCGTTTTCGTCTAACACGATTACTGTTGGCGGTTTATAATGCCGAGAAAGCGTAGTCGGCCGCAGCGATGGTTTCCTTTAAGTCCTCTGCGCTATGTGCCAGCGACAGGAAGCCGGCTTCATAAGCAGAAGGTGCCAGATAGATACCCTGTTGCAGCATCAGATGGAAGAAGCGTTTAAAGGCATCGATATCGCAGCGGGTGGCTTGCTGGTAGTTACTGACCCGGCCTTCGTTGGTGAAGAACAAGCCAAACATACCGCCGACCTGATTAAAGCTCACCGGTACACCATGTTTAGCCGCAGTTTGGCCCAGTCCTCTAATTAAGTGGGCGGTTTTCTCGGTTAATGCCTCGTACACCCCCGGCTTGCTGATTTCAGTTAGAGCCGCTAAACCCGCCGCCATTGCAATAGGGTTACCGGATAAGGTGCCGGCCTGATACACCGGGCCCAGCGGCGCCAGATGTTGCATAATCTCTTTTTTACCGCCAAAGGCACCAACCGGCATACCGCCACCGATGATTTTACCCAGTGTCGTCAGATCCGGTGTTACGCCGTAATAGGCCTGAGCACCACCCAGCGCAACGCGGAAACCCGTCATTACTTCATCAAAGATCAGCACACTGCCGTACTCGTCACAAAGGGCGCGCAGCCCCTCTAAAAAGCCAGGCTCAGGCGGAATACAATTCATATTGCCGGCCACCGGCTCGACGATAATACAGGCGATCTGATTACCCTGTTCGGCAAATAACTGCTGAATTTGCGGCAGATTATTAAACTCGCAGGTCAGGGTATATTTGGCAAAGTCTGCCGGTACGCCCGGTGAATTGGGTACGCCCAGCGTCAGGGCGCCAGAGCCGGCTTTAACCAGCAAGGAGTCAGCATGACCATGGTAACAGCCTTCAAACTTTACGATGGTATCGCGACCGGTATAACCGCGCGCCAGTCGGATTGCGCTCATCGTTGCTTCGGTACCGGAACTGACCATCCGCAGCATTTGCATGCTGGGTACCAGTTCAGCCACTTTTTCGGCCATGGTCACTTCTGCCGGGCAGGGCGCACCGAAACTTAAGCCATTGGCTGCCGCACGAATCACGGCATCACGGATCGCTGGATGGTTATGGCCCAGTAACATCGGGCCCCAGGAGCCGATATAGTCGATATAGCGTTTGCCATCAACATCAAAAAGGTAGGCGCCGTCGGCTTTGGCGACGAAGAAAGGCTCACCGCCAACGCTTTTAAAGGCACGCACCGGCGAGTTAACACCACCCGGGATAGTGCGCTGCGCGCGTTGAAATAATTCAGATGATAAAGACATAATAATTCCTATAACCGCTTATTTATTGGTGTACCAGGGCACAGTGCACTCGTAGTCCTGTACCAGATCCTGTACGCCTAAAGTCAGCGCAAACAGTGCCATCCGCACCAGAATACCGTTATCCGCCTGGCGGAAGATGGCCAGATTTGGATTCAGGTTCAAATCATTATCCAACTCGTTTGCTTCCAGCCGCGAGTCGCGCGGCAGCGGGTGCATAATCACGGTATTGGATTTACAGTGCCGGGTGTAAATTTCCTGGTTCAGCCGGAACTTGCCGCGGTACTGATTGGCCTCGGCTTTTGACGGGAAGCGCTCTTCCTGGATCCGGGTCTGATAGACGATATCGGCATTCAAATTGCCTTCCAGTTTATCGGTAATGGTTAAGCGGTGACCGGCATTATCCAGAGCACTGACCACTTCATCCGGCATCGCCAGCTCCTGTGGTGAAATCAGGGTGATCTGCAGGTTTTTATACAGTGCCAGCAATTTAGATAACGAATGTACGGTACGGCCAAACTTCAGATCGCCGACCATCGCAATGTGCATACCATCGATACTTTGGCCCGAGGCCTGGAGTTCGCGTTCAATGGTAAACAGGTCCAGCAGAGCTTGCGTGGGGTGCTCATTGGCGCCATCGCCACCATTTAATACCGGTACCCGGCTGCCCTCGGCAAATTCTGCGACAGAGCCGGCCTGTGGATGGCGCATCGCTATCACATCGCTGTAACTGCTGATCACCCGCGCGGTGTCATACAAGGACTCACCTTTGGATAAGGCGGAGGACTCCATACCGGTGGTTTCGCGGACTTCGCCACCTAACAGGTTAAAGGCACAACCAAAGCTGACCCGGGTGCGGGTACTGGGTTCGAAAAACAGGTTGCCGAGGATGGCGCCATCCAAGACCTTGGTGCGCTTTTTACGACTGGCGTAGGGCGCCATCTTACGGGCGATCTCAAAAATATACTGGATATTGTCGCGGTCGAATTGTTTGACCGACAGAATATGTTGACCTTTAAAGCTCATCGGGATGCTCACTTGTCGTAGGGCGTTGCAACACGGCTGCCTGATTATACGGCAAAGCCGGCTTTGGCTAAAGCGGCTTCAGTGTTGCCAGTAAAATAATCGCCAGCAGTAGCAGAACCGGCAGTTCGTTAAAAATGCGATAAAAACGCCCGGAGCGGCGGTTGCGGTTATGTTTAAAATCGGCCAGTAATTTAAAGCAGTAGCCATGGTAGAGATACAGTATTGTCACCAGTAGCAGTTTGTAATGCAGCCAGCTACTTACCGCGAACCAGGCCCGGCCGTAGCTGAAGATCAGTAGCAAGCCAAATACCAGGGTCAGGATGGCAAAAGGTGTGACAAAGTACAGTAAGCGTCGCTCCATCACCTTAAAGGTGGCATCGCAGTCCGGGCTTTGGGTTTCGGCGTGATAAACAAACAGCCGCGGCAGATAAAAGATACCGGCAAACCAGGCCACCATAAAAAACACATGCAGGGCTTTGTAAATCAGGATTAGCGTCATATTAAATTATTCTGTTTAATCAGCAGGGCCCGCAACTGGTCCCAGCGGATAATGCCAATAGGTTCGGTCGGATCTTGCTGGTAAATATACACCAGTCCTTCACGGCGATCTTCCAGTTCATGCAATACTTCAGCCATGGTTGCCTGATGTGACAAGCCTTTTACTGCGGCGTACTGAATACTGCTGTCGCCACTGAGCGATAAACTGACATCATATTGTGCAGTGTAAAACTGCCAGGTGTCGGTGTCGTTGCGTTTAATCAATAATTGTTGCGGTGGTGTCAAATCCGCCAGCTCACGACGCACTGTGGCCTCATCCGGGTTGAGCAGTAACTTATAGTCCTGATTTAACACGGCCAGTACCCCTACTTTCTGCAGCACATCGTCCGCCGGCGACAGCTTATAGGGCAGCTGCATAAAATCGAGTTGGGTCATAAAGATGGATTTATTATTAAAAAACTGTACCGTGGTGACATAGGCGGTAACAATCACCAACATGGCCGGCAACACGATTTGCTGGTTTGCCGCCAGCTCCATTACTGCCACCAGCGCTGCCAGGGGCGCATGCAGGGTGGCAGCCATCAGGCCAGCCATACCCAATACCGCATAGGTGCCCGAGTTACTGGTGTTATCAACCAGTACTGCCGGCACTATCGCCAGAATGGTGCCGAGTACGACACCCATGCCAAAGATCGGGCCGATAATACCACCTGGTACTCCAAGACCAATGGCACAGAGCGTAAGAATCATTTTGCCCGCTAATAATAGCAGCAACAAATGCACTGCGGTCGGGCTGTCGATGGCAAACTGGATAGCGCCGGTTTCTGCGCCCATCGCATGGGGAATGATATAGCCAACCGCAGCAGTGATAACGCCCGCCAGTGCCAGTCGCAGTAATAAGGGCCAGTTTTTGAACCATTGCAGCATGCGCATTAAATTACGGTTAAATAGCCAGGCAAAGGCGCCAATCACCACGCCACAAAGCACCAGATAAGGAAAATGCCAGACACTTAGGCTGATAATCTCCAGTGCTGCCAGCTCTTTATCGTGGCCAAACACCAGTTGCGTCGCCATAGCGCCGACGACGGAGGCGAGCATCACCGGAATAAAGACATGAATACGGTATTCACGCAGTACCACTTCCATCACAAAGATCATCGCCGCCAGCGGCGTGTTAAAAGACGCCGCTATCGCGGCAGCAATACCGCAACCGGCCAGAATGCGCACGCTGTTGTAAGGCAGCTGCAGGTAGCGGCCCACGGTACTGGCACCATAGGCGCCAAGATGTACCGACGGGCCTTCACGGCCAACCGAGAAACCGCTGGCCAGTGCCAGAATGCCGCCAAAAAACTGATTCAGAGTATTGCGAAACGGCATAATGCCGTAAGCCGTTTTGATGCGGTGAATGACAAACGGAATACCCAGCCGGTAGTGTTTATAGCCGGTTGCCAGGGCAATTAACCCAATTAAGGTAGCGCCAAGCAGCGGTAACAACCAGCGGTACTCGGCACTGATGCTGCTAAAGTCGTCGCTGTGCTGCAAAAAGAAACCCTGGAGGCCGATAATGGCCAGCCGGAATAGAATAATCAGCAGCGCCGCGATCAGGCCGCCCAGCATACCTAATAGACAAAGTTGTAACGAAGTTTGAGGAACCGCCAGCCGCCGTTGTAAGGCGGGCAGCTGCTCTTGCCAGCGCCGCATAACAGAGATTCGTTTTTAGTTTTAGTGTCAGAAGTTTAACACAAAATTTGCCCGCTGCCTGTTAGCTATGACGACTAAGATAGGGAGCCCTTGGTTGGTAAAACCAGCGGAGCAGTTAACAGGTGGCAGCCCGGAATACTTGAATAAATTAGTCAGGTATTAGATAATCCACACTGTTGTAACCCGGTTGGAGCCATCATGTCTGAAATGCAAATCCCGTTAGAATTTACCGATGCTGCCGCCCGCAAGGTTGCTGCTCTGGTGAGCGAAGAGGAAAATCCTGAACTGAAATTACGGGTCTATATTACCGGTGGCGGTTGCTCGGGTTTCCAGTATGGTTTTACCTTCGATGAAAAGGTAAACGAAGGCGATCTGCTGATCGAAAAGCAGGGCGTCGCCATGGTGGTTGATCCGATGAGTCTGCAGTACCTGATGGGCGGCGTGGTCGATTATACCGAAGGCTTGCAGGGCAGCCGTTTTGTTGTACAAAACCCTAACGCGACCACCACCTGCGGTTGCGGTTCTTCTTTCTCCGTTTGATGCTTAAGGCGTCAATATGCCCTTACCTGATCAACCGTTAACGGTTGGTCAGGATCAGCAAGCCCCACAAGATCAGCCCCAGTACAGCA
>DAIOUM010000001.1:41300-73597 GCA_036759505.1 Alishewanella sp.
CCGTTAACGGTTGGTCAGGATCAGCAAGCCCCACAAGATCAGCCCCAGTACAGCATTAAAGGCGATAATATAGCTAAAGCCTTTTACGCCCTGTTTTAGCGGGATCTGATAGTGTCTGAGAAACAGGTACCAACCCAGACACATCAGTATCGGTAATAGAAACAGCAGTCTTACCATCGGTGATCTCCAGTGCCGTTTAGATGATTTTCTGACCCTGCGGTCTGTTTTTTGTCGCGCCAAGCTGTACGCTCGTCGCAAGCTATGATATTAATTAAGACACCACACATTTTGCGGCCGGCTAAGTTCGGTCTGGAGTCAGGTGCAGGACGCAGCGATATCATAATTAAAACAAAGCGTAACACGCTGGGAGAAGAAAAAAAATGAAAGGTACAAAAAGCGTTATTTCGGATGAGAATAAAAAGTTGTGCGCCTGGCTGAAGCAACAGCGCCAACTAAAGAAACATACGATGCGCAGCTTGTCCGAGCTTCTGGGTACGCCACATTCCTTTATCGGTAAGGTGGAGAATCAGGAGCGGCGGCTGGATGTGGTGGAATTCGTGCGGTATTGTCAGGCGCTGGAAGTGGATCCGGCAGAGGGACTCAGGCAGGTTACCAGTAACTAATTTTCAGCAAAGCAACAGGCCGCATTATGCGGCCTGTTGCGTTCTTGAGCTAGGTTGAGGTTCGTTGCTGTTCACGTTGCTGTAATTTCTTGCCGACAATCAGCAATAAGCACAAGCCGGGGATCACCATCAGCGCGGTGATCACGAAGAACAGTGCCCAGTTACCCGCCAAAGCATCGACCAACTCACCACTAAAGGACGCCAGCGTGGTACGGCCAAGATTGCCTAATGACGCCAGTAAGGCGTACTGCGTAGCAGTAAAGGCGCGGCCGGTCAGCCAGGTCAGGAATGAGACAAAGGCCACTGTAGAAAACGCTGCGGTAAAGTTATCTACCAGAATAGCGGCAATAAACAGCTCCGGTTTCGGCCCTGCCAGCGCAATCCAGGCAAACATCAGATTACTGGCTGCCATCGCCACACCGCCGATAAAGAGGCCGCGGATAATACCAAAACGGATATTGATAGCACTGCCAATCAGGGTAAAACCAATAGTCGCCACCCAGCCAACCAGCTTGGAGTATTCTGCGATCTGTTCGTTGCTAAATCCCACTTCTTTATAAAACTGGATCGACATCCGGCCCAAAAAGGCTTCACCAATCTTAAATAAGAACACAAAGCTGAGGATAAGGATGGCCAGTTGCCAGCCATTACGGCGGAAAAACTCCACAAAGGGTTCAAATACCGTAACCGATAACCAGACCAGGTAGGGTTTGCCGGCGGTGCGGCCCAGCGATGCCTGATAACGCGCGGCGGCAGCTTGCTGTAACTGCTCACGTTCTGTGTTTGGTTCGCGGCTGAGCAGTGTAAATATCATCAACAAAGCGATCAGCGCGGCCATACCCAGATATACCATCGGCCAGCCATACTGATCGGCATGGCTAAACGCCAGATAGCCCGGCAGTGAATAGCCGGTCCACCAGCCAATTACTCCCATTGCTGCCGCCGGAGCCACCCGAATGGTGTCATCGCCAATCAGCTCAATCCGGTAGGCGTCGATCGCCACATCCTGGGTTGCGGACGCCAGGGCAATGGTCATCGCCAATAGCGAGGTAAATAGCAGACTTTCACCAGGGTTAGTGTAGGCAATCGCCAGCGTAGCGAACAGCATCAGGCTTTGCATTAGCAGGATCCAGCTGCGTCTTTGCCCCAGGTAGCGGCTAAGCAGTGGCAGCTTGATCCGATCTAACAGCGGCGCCCAGAGAAAATTCAGTGCATAAACCACAAAGATGGAGCCAAAATAGCCGATAGCTGCCCGGGACAGGCCGGCGTCGTTCAGCCAGCCACTCATATTGGAGCCAATCAATACCCAGGGAAAGCCGGAAGCACAGCCCATAAAAAAAATAAACAGCAACCGGATATCCTGATAACTGGCAAGCGCCTGGCGCCAGCTTTGTGCCGCACCTTGTTGTTTTGAGAGCATAAAAAAACCTTGCAGAGAATTGAGGCTGACCTTAACAGAGACTAAGGCGGCGGCAAAGCCTTTTGGTTGCAGAAAATTAGCTTAAAGTGGGCGTAAACCAACGCAATCGGCCGGGCGCTGGCCTTTGCCGGCCAGATAACCGAGGCAGTGTTGCAGCCGGCGCTTCAGTTGTCGGTCGGCGCGTAATTGCTGTTCCGGCCAATATTCCAGTTGATGCAGCAAATGCCAGAACACCCGCTCCTGATAACTGGGCGGCCAGGCAGGGCGTACCGGCAGCGCAGCCCATTCCTCCAGCGTATCCCAGATAAACAGATGCAATTCTGCCTGCGGCAATTGACCACGCAAAAAGCGTGAGGCATAAAAAACCAGCTGGCGGGATTTTTGCTCAATAAAACCTTGCGGCATTCTCCTGCTCCGGTCTGCTGACCTTTGCCACAGTATAGTGCAGAAACGCTGACCCTGCTGGGCCAGCGGCGTTTTTTCTACAGCTTAATCGGGAGTAGGATAGCGTCTTGAGGCTGCTATTCCTGCGGCAGCAGTACGACCATTTTCAGGATAATCGGCTCTTTTGGTACATCCGGCCAGCCCAGTTGCTCTGAGACTTCGGTTTCGATTTGTTGAATTTTTTCCAACACATCCATGCCGGAAACCACCTGACCAAACACTGTATAGCCCCAGCGACTGCCAGGATCCAGGCTTGGGTTATCGTTCAGATTAAAATAGAACTGGCTATCAGCACTGTGCGGATCGCTTTGTCTGGCCATAGCAATGCTGCCCAGCTGATTTTTTAAGCCGTTGCCGGACTCATTAAAAACCGGCTTTAAGGTCTCGATGGCTTTGAAGTCCGGGTTATAGCCGCCACCCTGCAGCACAAAACCTGGGATCAGGCGGTGGAACACCGTATTGTTGTAACTGTTCTTCTTCACATAGCTAAGAAAGTTATTAACCGTTAATGGCGCCCGGCTGCGGTCCAGCTCGACCACGATGTCGCCATGCGAGGTCATCAGCTGGACTTTAGGAAACAGATTATCCGGTTGCATAAACTGCCCGGCCGATAAGGCCGGGCTTAGCAGCAATAAGCAGCAAAGCAGAATACGCATCTGTGACCTCCGTTAATTCAGCGCATCTTTCCAGGCCGGGTCCTGCAGCAGCTGATTTAATACCTGCTCGGTAAGTACCCGTAATTCGCGCTCAACGGCAGCCAGGTCAACTTTTAGCGGCGAGGTAAAGTTACTGTCACCGGCATAGGACTTGGTAAAGGAGCCATTATCGCTTTGGATAAAAACTGTCATTGTCACCTGATTGGTCACCTGATGATCCAGCGGCCGTTGAATTACATTAGATTGCAACTGATTGATCTGGATTTTCATCTGCACCGGACTCTGGCTATTCAGCGTCGCGCCTTTTTCCTGTAATGCGGCGGCTACGGTTTGTTCCAGCTGGGCGCGCACATCGTTGCTGGTGCGGTAGTGCTGTTCATTGCTGCCCTGGCGGATGGTCAGTGTCTGAGCTCTGGGACGCAGGTCAACCAGTGCAAAACTAAATACCTTGCCGTTAAGCTCCATTTGCTGTGGCCAGAAGATCTGGGGTGCCACAATAAAAGACGGTACCTGGGTGGCACAGCCTGCCAGCAGTATTGCCAGCGTCAGCCATAAATAGCGCATAGTTAACTCCTTTTGGTGGATTCTAGAATAACAAATTTCGGGTTAGCCGCTAATTGCCGGCAATTACCAAAGCATTTTGCCAGTTGTTGGCGGTAAGGCAAATGGCGGTTGGCGACGATTCTGATTTTACCACCGGGTTTTAATACCCGTCTGGCATCGTAAAACATCTGACTGGCAATATGGGTGGTCACTGCAGCCTGCTGATGAAAGGGTGGATTACAGAGTACCCAGTCGGCACTGTTATCAGCTTGCTGGCTCAGACAATCATCGACCACAAAGCGGCAGCGCGATAGCGCGGCAGGAAAATTTTCTGCCACACTGAGCCGGGCCGATTCGACGGCCATATAAGATTCGTCCGTCAGTAGCAGCTGACAGTCTGCTTGCTGCGCGAGGAGCTGCAGGCTTAACATGCCGTTACCACAGCCTAAATCAATGACCTGTTGTCCGGCAGTGATCGAGGGTAAATGTTGCAGAAAAAAGCGGGCGCCGATATCCGGTTTGTCGCGGGCGAACACATTGGCATGATTCACCAGCATAAAGCCGGTTTCAGGCAAGGGCCAGCGGCTTGGATAATCCGGGGCAATATGTGGTAATCCCGGCTGCCATTGGCAATCCAGGTAACGGCACTTGCGCAGGGTTAGCGAGGCCTGAGTCGGACCGATATAGCGGGCAAAAATGGCCAATACGTTGCGGTGAATATCTTTGGCTTTGGCGGCAATCAGCAGCTGGGTATTGGCGCTGAGCACCTGACTCAGTGCTGACAGTTGCCAGGCCAGATAACTGTGATTAGCCGGTAGTTTTAACAATACCAAATCGGGGGCTGCGGGCAAGCTATCCAGACTGGTCAATTCGGTAATGCCTTCCAGCGTCAGGCCATTTTGTTGCCGGTTATGGCGGCAGGCCTGCTGGGCGATATAGGAGTCTTGCACCAGATATTGCTGACTGTTGCCAAGCGCGCAGGACAGAGCGCCAAAACTGTCATTTAAAATCAGGATCTTGGCGATTCTGCCACTGGCGGTGATAGCGCTTAACGCGGGGAGAGCACGATCCAGCAACAGTTCATCAGCGGCATCCCAGGCCTGTAAACTGTGATTAGGCTGTTGTAGTGGCCAACGTGCCAGTTGCAACTGTAAGTCAGCGCGGGTAAACAGAGTATTCATAACAACCTATTCAGAACAAAGAGGGCGCTATTTTGACACGGGCTACCCCCAGCGACAACCGCAATCAGCAACGGCAATATTTTAGTTTACCGCAGGCCGAGCTGCAGCTTTGGCCGGCATTTTTGCCAGCCACGGCGGCGGATCAACTACAGCAAGTGTTAAGTCAGCAGTTAATCTGGCAGCGAGCCAGTATCCGGCTTTATGGTAAGGCGGTGCCAATCCCAAGGCGGCAGGTGTGGATGGGGGAACCCCACTGTCAATATCGTTACTCGGGCACTGACTTTTTACCGGAGCCCTGGCATCCGGCCGTCAAATCGCTGGCGTCGCAGCTAAGTCAGGCCTTGCAGCTGCCGTTTAATTGTGTGTTGTTAAATCAATACGCCGATGGTCAGGATCATATGGGCTGGCATGCTGATGATGAGCCGGAACTGGGTGTCGCGCCGCAAATTGCGTCGGTCAGTTTGGGCTATCCACGCCGCTTTGATTTAAAGCATCGCGAGCTGGGCTGTCAGCTGCAGCTGATGCTGCCGCATGGCAGCTTGCTGTTGATGGCGGGCGAATGTCAGCACTACTGGCTGCATCGCTTACCGAAGCAGGCGGCGGCGAATACGGAGCGGATCAATCTGACCTTTAGATACATAGCACCAAAATAATTATTTTTATAATGCCGTTATCAGCTTAGCCAAGATCAAGCTGCTGCAGCTTGATCGACTGGGGACAAAGCGGCCGGCTTTGACTAAAATTAAGTTCAGGACGCCAACAGGAGCTGGACAAGATGTTAATCCATACTGCAATAGAGCAAAAATTACTGGATGCTTTTAACCCGATTCATCTGGACGTCGTCAATGAGAGTGCCAACCATAATGTGCCGCCAGGTTCGGAGTCGCATTTTAAGGTGGTGATTGTGACCCCGCAGTTTGAGGGCATGCGCTTATTACAGCGCCACCGTGCCGTAAATGCCATTGTCGCGGAAGAGCTGGCTGAGAAAATCCATGCTTTGGCCTTACATACCTACACGCCGTCGGAATGGTATGAATATTATGCGGAAAAGCCGCCGGTGTCGCCGAAGTGCTTGGGTGGCAGCAAAGCCGAAAAAGCATCCTAAGCACGATTTTTGCTGATCCGACCTGTTTTTAGCGGTAAAGTTTTACACTAGCGACACTTTTCATAAAGACAACAACAGGATTGGCTATGGTTATTCAACCAAAGATTCGTGGTTTTATCTGTACTAACGCACACCCGGTTGGCTGTGCGGAGCATGTAAAAGAGCAAATTGCTTATGTTAAGCAGCAAGGGCCGGTAAGCGGTGGTCCGAAGAATGTGCTGGTGATCGGTGCCTCTACCGGTTATGGCCTGGCCTCACGCATTACCGCTGCCTTTGGTTCAGGTGCCGCAACCCTGGGGATTTTCTTTGAAAAAGAACCGACAGAGGGTAAAACCGGTTCTGCTGGTTGGTATAACACTGCCGCCTTTGAAGCTGCTGCCGATGCTGAAGGTTTATGGAACAAGCACTTAAACGGCGATGCCTTTACCGATGAGTTAAAAGCCAAAGCGATTGATTTGATCCGTCGCGAAATGGGTAAAATTGATCTGGTAGTCTACAGTCTGGCCGCTCCACGGCGTAAGGATCCGGTGAGCGGTGAGGTTTACAGCTCGGTACTCAAACCTATTGGTCAGGCTTACACCGCCAAGAATCTGAATACGTCGAAGCGTGAAATTGAAGAGGTGTCGGTAGAGCCGGCTAATGACGAAGAAATCTTTAATACCGTTAAGGTGATGGGTGGCGAAGATTGGGAGCGCTGGCTGGATCAACTGCACGCCGCCGGTGTGTTAGCAGACAACTGTCAGACGGTGGCTTATACCTACATTGGTAAGGAACTCACCTGGCCAATCTACGGCAAGGCGACAATCGGCAAGGCAAAAGAAGATCTGGATCGTGCTGCCGCTGCCATTACCACTAAGCTCAGTGCGCAGCGGGGTAAAGCCTATGTTGCGTCACTAAAAGCCCTGGTGACTCAAGCCAGTTCAGCTATTCCAATTATGCCGCTGTATATCTCGCTGTTGTATCGGGTGATGAAAGCTGAGGGTACCCATGAAGGCTGTATTGAACAGATTAACGGTTTGTTCCGCCAGGGCTTATATGCGACAGCCCCGCAACTGGACGATGCCGGCCGGTTACGGATGGATGGCAAAGAATTAAGCGATCATGTGCAGCAGGCAGTGAAAGACTTATGGGGCCAGGTCACAACAGACACCATCGATAGTCTGACCGATTATGTCGGCTACCATAATGAGTTTTTACGTTTGTTCGGTTTTGGCTACCAGCATGTGGATTACGAGGCGGATGTGTCACCGCTGAGTCCATTACAGCATCTGGTCAATTAGTCGTATTGACAAAGCCGCAAAAACCGCCCAAGGGCGGTTTTTCTCTACCCCCGACAGGTGGTAATTGGCACAGAATTTTTGGTAATACCATGGATAGAAGACGGTATTAGTGCTAAAATTCGCGACTTTAATACGTGTATCTGGTTAACTTTTGTACAATTGCAGGTGGTGCAAAACGCAAACCAGGTGTGCTGCGCTGGCGCAGCTGAAAAACTAGGCCCTGTTTCTTCCCAAAATAGTAGTGCAAGTACGTATGATAAAACTCAAAAAAGGCTTGGACATTCCCCTTGCAGGCAGTCCTAAACAAGAGATCACTACGGGCAATGCCATTACTACTGTCGCCGTACTCGGCGAAGAGTATGTAGGTATGCGTCCGACCATGGCGGTCGAAGTGGGTGACAGCGTGAAAAAAGGTCAGGTGCTTTTCGAAGATAAGAAAAACCCTGGCGTGAAATTCACAGCTCCGGCAGCTGGTACGGTGAAGGAAATCAATCGTGGCGCCAAACGGGTACTGCAATCGGTAGTGATTGCGGTGTCTGGCGATGCGGCTGAGACTTTCACGCAGTATCCGGCCGAGCAACTGGCTACCCTGAGTGCAGAACAGGTAAAACAGAACCTGGTGGATTCAGGTTTATGGGTTGCCTTCCGTACCCGGCCCTTTTCCCAATCTCCGGCTATTGATAGCACGCCGCGCGCCATCTTCGTTAACGCGATGGATACCAATCCGTTGGCCGCCGATCCTGCAGTGATAATCAATGCCGATGCCGAAGCCTTTAAGCAAGGTTTAACGGTGATCTCGCGCTTAACCGACGGTAAGACCTACCTGACTAAAAAAGCGGGTAGCAGTATCCCTAGCGTCAGCCAGGTTACTGTCGCTGAGTTTGACGGTCCACACCCGGCTGGCCTGGTTGGTACCCATATCCATTTCCTGGATGGTGCTGGCGCCAAGAAGGTTGTTTGGCACCTTGGCTATCAGGACGTTATTGCCATCGGTAAGCTGTTTACCACCGGTCAGCTGCACAGTGAGCGTGTGGTTGCTTTGGCTGGTCCTGTAGTGAAAAATCCACGTTTGGTAAAAACCGTACTGGGTGCGTCAACTGCTGAACTGACAGCCGGTGAACTTGCCGACGGTCAGAATCGTATCATTTCTGGCTCAGTGCTGGCTGGTACTACAGCGCACGGTGTGCACGGTTATTTAGGGCGTTTCCATACTCAGGTTTCAGTGTTGGCTGAAGGCTTTGAAAAGCACTTCCTGGGCTGGATTGCACCTGGTGCCGAGAAACACTCAGTAACCCGTGCTTATTTGGGCCATTTAAGTCCGAAAAAGCTGTTCAACCTGACGACCACCACTAACGGTTCGTCACGCGCCATGGTACCAATCGGTAACTACGAGCGGGTAATGCCGCTGGATATCCTGCCTACGCTGTTACTGCGTAACCTGATTGCCGGCGACACTGATGAGGCAGTAACTTTAGGTTGCCTGGAATTGGACGAGGAAGATTTAGCACTGTGTACCTATGTGTGCCCAGGCAAATATGACTACGGTACCATTCTGCGCAACTGCTTGACGACCATCCAGAAGGAAGGCTAATCATGAGCTTAAAGCATTTTTTAGAGCGCATTGAGCCGCAATTTGAAAAAGGCGGCAAATACGAAAAGTGGTACGCTTTGTACGAAGCTGTGGCTACCGTTCTTTACACGCCTGGTTATGTAACCAAAAACGGCACTCATGTGCGCGACAGTATCGATCTGAAGCGGATTATGATTTTCGTTTGGTTAGCCTTGTTTCCGGCACTGTTCTTCGGCATGTATAACATCGGCCATCAGGCAGCATTGGCGCTGGCGCAAGGCTTTGGTACTCCAGACACCTGGCAGGTAGCGATTTTCTCGGCCTTAGGCGGTGAATTGACTGCTGACTCCGGCTGGGGTAGTAAGATGTTCTATGGTGCCGTCTGGTTCCTGCCTATCTATGCCGTGACCTTCGTGGTTGGTGGTTTCTGGGAAGTTTTATTTGCCTCTGTCCGTAAGCACGAAGTAAACGAAGGTTTCTTCGTCAGTTCAATCCTGTTTGCGTTAATTCTGCCCGCCACTATTCCGCTGTGGCAGGTTGCGCTGGGTATCACCTTCGGTGTCGTTGTTGCCAAAGAGGTGTTTGGTGGTACAGGCCGTAACTTCCTGAACCCGGCGCTGGCTGGTCGTGCTTTCCTGTTCTTTGCTTACCCGGCACAAATTTCCGGTGATGCAGTTTGGACTGTAGCTGACGGTTATTCAGGCGCCACCTGGCTGAGCAAAGCGCAGATGGGCGAACTGGACTATGCGGCTAACACCCAGCTGTGGTGGGATGCGTTCCTGGGCTTTATTCCGGGTTCAGTCGGTGAAACCTCAGTGTTAGCGCTGTTAATCGGCGGTCTGGCGCTGATCTACTTCCGCATTGCGTCCTGGCGCATTGTACTGGGTGTGATGGTTGGTATGATCCTGACCAGTTACCTGTTCAATGCTATCGGTTCGAACACTAACCCGCTGTTTGCTATGCCTTGGCACTGGCATCTGGTGCTGGGTGGTTTTGCTATCGGTATGTTCTTTATGGCGACAGACCCGGTATCGGCGTCTTTCACCAACCAGGGCAAGTGGGCCTACGGTATTCTGATCGGCTTTATGGTGGTGATGATCCGTGTGGTTAACCCGGCTTACCCAGAGGGCATGATGTTAGCGATCCTGTTTGCTAACCTGTTCGCTCCTTTATTCGATTTCTTCGTGGCGCAAGCCAATATCAAGCGGAGGCTGGCACGTAATGTCTAGTAATAACGACAGCATCAGCAAAACGCTGATCGTAGTAATTTCTTTATGTCTGGTCTGTGCCATCGTGGTATCTACTGCGGCGGTACAATTACGGCCAACTCAGCAAGCGAATAAAAAGTTAGATTCGCAAATCAACATTTTGCGCAGTGTCGGTTTGGTTGAGGGTAGTGCGCCAGCCGCCCGGGTATCAGAGCTGTTTAACCAGCATATCGAGACCCGACTGGTAAACCTGAGCACGGGCGAAATTGATGCCAGCTGTGACCGCAGCTGTGCTGAGAATTTCGATTACCGCAAAGCGTTAAAAGAAGGCCGGGCCCTGGCTCAGCCTGATGACGTGGCCTCTATCCGCCGTATCTCTGAATTTGCGCCTGTGTATCTGACTTACGATACTGAGCGTAATCTGAAAGCGATCGTGCTGCCGGTACATGGCTATGGCTTATGGTCTACTATGCACGCCTTCCTGGCGCTGGAAGTCGATGGTAATACTATTATCGGTCTGAACTACTATGAGCAGGGTGAGACACCAGGCTTAGGTGGTGAAATCGAGAACCCACGCTGGAGAGCGCAGTTCGTTGGTAAGCAACTGACCAACGAAGCCGGTGAGCTGGCGTTAGCTATCCTGAAACCCGGTAATGCTGATCCGCAATCTGCGCATCAGGTTGATGGTTTATCAGGTGCAACGCTGACTGCCAATGGCGTGCAGAACACCTTTACTTTCTGGATCGGTGAGAATGGTTTTGGTCCATTCCTGGCTAAAGTACGTCAAGGAGCCTTAAGCAATGGCTAATGCAAAAGAAATCAAAACCGTACTGTTCGGGCCGGTTTTTGCCAATAACCCGATCGCGCTGCAGGTACTGGGTATTTGTTCTGCGCTGGCAGTAACAACTCAGATGTCTACTGCTTTGGTTATGTGTCTGGCACTGACCTTTGTAACGGCATTTTCTAACCTGTTTATTTCGACGATTCGTAACCATATTCCGTCCAGTGTGCGGATTATCGTACAGATGACGATTATTGCGTCGCTGGTAATCGTCGTTGACCAGTTCCTGAAAGCTTATGCTTACGATTTATCGAAGCAGCTGTCAGTGTTCGTTGGCCTGATCATCACTAACTGTATCGTAATGGGTCGTGCTGAAGCCTACGCGATGAAGAGTACTCCGGGGATGAGCTTCCTGGATGGTATCGGTAACGGTTTAGGCTACAGTGTGGTACTGCTGGTGGTTGCCTTTATCCGCGAACTGGGTGGTTCAGGTTCAGTGTTCGGCGTACAAATTATGCCACTGATCAGTGAAGGCGGCTGGTATCAGCCTATGGGTATCCTGTTGATGCCGCCAAGCGCCTTTATCATTATCGCCTGCTTTATCTGGGTATTGCGGACTTTCCGCCCAGAGCAGGTTGAGAAAAAGGCTTAAGGAGTAACGCATGGAACATTATATTAGCCTGTTTGTACGTGCCGTTTTTATTGAGAACCTGGCACTGGCCTTCTTCCTCGGTATGTGTACCTTCCTGGCGGTATCGCAGAAGATTAAAACTGCCTTTGGTTTAGGTGTTGCGGTTATCGTGGTACTGGGTATTTCTGTACCGGTGAACAATCTGGTGTACGCTAACTTGTTAGCACCGGGCGCTTTAGCCTGGGCCGGTTTCCCGGATGCAGATTTAAGCTTCCTCGGCTTCCTGACCTATATCGGCGTTATTGCGGCGCTGGTACAGATCCTGGAGATGGCGTTGGATAAGTATTTCCCGGCGCTGTACAACGCCCTGGGGATCTTCCTGCCGTTGATCACAGTAAACTGTGCGATCTTCGGTGCGGTAGCCTTTATGGTTGAGCGTGATTATACCTTTAGTGAAAGCGTAGTATTCGGTTTAGGTAGTGGTGTTGGCTGGGCGCTGGCGATTACCTTACTGGCTGCAGTACGTGAAAAACTGAAGTATGCCGATATTCCGGATGGCTTACGCGGTCTGGGCACTACCTTCCTGGTAGTAGGTTTAATGGGATTAGGCTTTATGTCCTTCTCCGGCGTTCAACTGTAAGCAGTAGAGGAATAGCACCATGCAAGAGATTTATCTTGGCGTTGGCATGTTCACTGTCGTGGTACTGGCGCTGGTATTTATTATCCTGGCCGCCAAGTCAAAGCTGGTTGCCAGCGGTGACATTACCATCAGTGTTAACGGTGATCCAAGCAAAGCCATTAAAACCAAAGCCGGCGGCAAGCTGCTGAATGTGTTAGCCGATAACGGTATTTTCCTGTCATCTGCCTGTGGTGGCGGTGGTTCCTGTGGTCAGTGCCGGGTGCATGTGCACGCCGGTGGCGGTGAAATTCTGCCAACTGAGCTGGGCCACATCACCAAGGGTGAAGCCCGTGAGGGTTGCCGCTTATCCTGTCAGGTTAATGTTAAATCTGATATGGAGATCGAGGTAGAGCCGGAGATTTTCGGTATCAAGAAATGGGACTGTACTGTTATCTCTAACGATAACAAAGCGACCTTTATCAAAGAACTGAAGCTGCAGATCCCGGATGGCGAATCTGTGCCGTTCCGTGCCGGTGGTTATATTCAGATTGAAGCGCCAGCCCACCATGTTAAGTACAAGGATTTTGATATCCCTGAACAGTACCGTGGTGATTGGGAACGCTTTAAGTTCTTTACGCTGGAATCTAAAGTTGATGAGCCGACCATTCGTGCTTACTCAATGGCGAACTATCCGGAAGAAGAAGGCATTATTATGCTGAACGTGCGGATCGCAACACCACCGCCAAATAACCTGACGTTACCTTGCGGTAAGATGTCGTCCTTTATCTGGTCGTTAAAAGCCGGTGATAAGGTGACGATTTCCGGTCCATTTGGTGAGTTCTTCGCCAAGGATACCGATGCCGAGATGGTATTTATCGGTGGTGGTGCCGGTATGGCGCCAATGCGGTCGCACATTTTTGACCAGCTACGCCGCTTAAAATCCAAGCGTAAGATCAGCTTCTGGTATGGCGCCCGCTCTAAGCGCGAAATGTTCTATGTCGAAGATTTCGATATGCTGGCAGCAGAGAATGAAAACTTCGTATGGCATACGGCGTTGTCAGATCCGCAGCCAGAGGACAACTGGACAGGTTATACCGGTTTTATTCATAACGTGATTTATGAAAACTACCTGAAAAACCACAAAGCGCCGGAAGACTGTGAATTCTATATGTGTGGTCCGCCAATGATGAACAAGGCAGTGATCAACATGTTGAAAGACTTAGGTGTAGAAGACGACAACATTCTGTTGGACGACTTCGGTGGTTAATCAACCGCAAACACGGTAAAATAGGGGCGACTTGGTCGCCCCTTTTCTTTTGCCGGAGTAGTAAATATGTGGTCTGTCTGTCGTTTGTTTCCGCTGTTGTTGCTGTTACTTGTGGTGGGGTGTCAGCCCGCACAGCAGGCGAAAGAGTATCAGCTGCAAGGCAAGACCATGGGCACTTACTATGTGGTGAAATTCTACAGTGAACAGCAGCCGGATCTGACTGCACTGCAGCAAGAGCTGGATACTGAGCTGGAACTGATCAACGATCTGATGTCGACCTATCGGCCGGAGTCAGAGCTGATGCGCTTTAACCGTCAGCAGACCACTGAGCCGGTCACGCTCACGCCACAAACTGCGAAGGTGATTGCCGAAGCAATCCGGATTGGTCAGCAAAGCGGTGGCATTCTGGATGTGACTGTTGGCCCCTTGGTTGAATTGTGGGGCTTTGGTGCTCAGGGACGCATTACTCATGCCCCGGAGCAAGCCCAACTGGATGCTATTCGCGCTTATGTCGGGATAGATAAAATAGCGTTAGAGGGGCAGGTGCTGCGCAAACTGGAGCCGCGGGTGGCGATTGATTTATCGACTATTGCCAAGGGTTATGGTGTAGATCGCCTGGCTGAAATTCTGCTGGCACATGGTTATCAAAGCTTTATGGTCGATATCGGCGGTGACATGCGGGTAGGTACGGCCAAGCCAAGCGGTCCCTGGAAGATTGCGATTGAGCGTCCGGTCAGTAACGAACGTTCAGTACAGCGGATTTTGGCGTTACAGAATATTGCCCTGGCAACGTCAGGTGATTATCGCAACTACTTTGAAGAAGACGGTATCCGTTATTCACATCTCATTGACCCGCGTAGCGGCAAGCCCATTCAGCATAAGACTGTATCCAGTACTGTGCTGCATCCGGATGCGATTGTTGCCGATGCTTATGCCACTACTTTAAATGTGTTGCCTGCTGACGAGGCGCTTGCCTTTGCCAATCAGCACCAGCTGGCAGCGATCCTGATTGTAAAAACCGAAACCGGTTTTGAAGAGCGCTATTCTGATGCGTTCACACCTTTTTTAAATTAATCCTGAGGTAGCGTATGACGATTTTTTTGCTGACATTTGGGCTGTTTTTAGTGGTTGTGGTAGCGATGGCGGTCGGCTATTTGCTGCAGCGCAAAACGCTGGCCGGCAGTTGTGGCGGTTTAGGTGAGCTGGGGATAGATAAAGCCTGTGATTGTGATAAGCCGTGCGAAAAGCGGCAAAAACGGCTGGAAAAAGAAAAATTCTGGCAGGATAACAAAATTATCTAACTTCCTTTCTTCTTACTGCGGGTCGCGTCCAAGCGTCCCGCCGGAACTGATATGCTCGAGCAACTGTTCAAAATATCCGCCCGCCATAGTTCGGTCCGCAAGGAGCTTTTGGCCGGTCTGACAACCTTTATGGCGATGTCTTATGTGCTGTTTGTCAATCCCAGCTTACTGGCGCAGGCTGGCATGGATCATGGTGCAGTTTTTGTCGCAACCTGTCTGGCTGCTGCACTGGGCTGTGTATTGATGGGGATGCTGGCGAATCTGCCGATCGCCCTGGCACCGGGTATGGGGCTAAATGCCTTTTTTACTTATGTGATAGTGCTGGAGCAGGGTTACAGCTGGCAGACGGCGCTGGCCGCGGTATTCTTTTCCGGTTGTTTGTTTTTACTGCTAAGCATTTTTAAGATCCGGGAATGGATTATTAACAGTATCCCCTTGCCGTTAAAATTGGGGATTGCTGCCGGTATTGGCATGTTTCTGGCGTTGATCGCGCTGAAAACGGCCAATATTATCGTTGCCAGCCCGGCAACGCTGGTTACTCTTGGCGATCTGCATAGTCCACAGGTACTGCTAGCCATTGCCGGCTTCTTTCTGATCTTTGCGCTGGCGCATCGTGGTTGGCATAGCGCTGTCCTGGTCAGTATTTTGCTAGTAACCCTGGCCGCCTGGTGGTTAGGTGACAGTGAGTTTAACGGTGTCGTTGCTATGCCACCCTCGCTGGCACCGACCTTTATGCAGCTGGATTTTACGGCAGCGCTGACACTGAGCATTATCCCGGTTGTACTGACCTTACTGTTTCTCGATTTATTTGATACCTCAGGTACGCTGGTAGCGGTAACCCAAAAAGCGGGCTTGTTACAAGCAGATGGCAAGGTGCCGGACTTAAGCCGTGCGCTTGTGGCCGATAGCAGCGCCAGTATGGTTGGCGCCCTGTTGGGGACTTCAACTACCACCAGCTATGTCGAAAGTACCAGTGGTGTGGCATCAGGTGGGCGCACCGGCCTGACCGCTATTGTAACAGGACTGCTGTTTTTACTGGCCTTATGGTTTTCACCACTGGCTGCCATGGTGCCGGGCTATGCTACTGCAGGTGCCTTGCTGTATGTGGCGACTTTGATGCTGACCAGCTTACAGCATGTTGAATGGGATGATATGTTGCAAGCAGTACCGGTCGCGGTAGTACTGATAATGATGCCGCTCACCTTTTCAATTGCTGATGGTATAGGTATGGGCTTTATCAGTTACGCCGTACTTTGCCTGCTCACCGGTAAACTGGAACGGACTACCCTGAGTGTCTGGTTATTAGCGCTGATTTTTATGGCGAAATTTATTTTCGCCTGACTTGTTCTGCTGGCTGATGCTGGTTATGCTGTGAGCTCGGTAGTTTAGCAAAGGAAGGTAAAGACCAGATGAAGCTCAGAGCCACGCTGCTGGTCTACATCATGCCTTTGTTGGTGCTACCGGTGCTGGCTTTAGGCTATCTGGCGTATCAGTTTAGCGGTCAATATCAACTACAGCAGCATTACAATCAGGTAGCGTTAAAGCTGCAACAGCAGCAACAAGAATTAAATGAGTTTTTGCTGTTTCATCAGATCCGGCTTTCGGTATTAGCCACGGCCCGGACTTTAGAGCAACACATCCAAAACCCCTCGACCGAAAGTCGTGAGTTAACCCGTCAACTGTTTCAGAAGTTTGTCGAACAGGATACCAATATTCAGGCTATCAGGCTGTTACGCTTAAATGGTGATGAAGATACGCTTTATCCAGCCGGCGGTAACGAGCAGGTGTTACCAGAGCGCTATAGAAATGAATATTTTTCAGCCATTCAGGGCATGATTGATGAGCAGGGTATTTTTATTGCACCGGATGGCGCAGAACGGCAATTAAAATTGTTTTTTGCCCGCAAGCTCTATCTACCGGACAGTGCCGGTAATAGGCAATTGTGGGGATATCTGCTGATCGTAACCGAACCAGCGGCATTCGCCAGAGTGGTACAGGCACCGGTTACGGCACAGAGCGTTAGCTTAATTATCAGTCGTACTGCAACTATTGCCTATGCGGCCAACGAAGCCCTGATTGGCAGCGCTTTTACCCCCAGTCATTATCGGGCGCTGCAGCAAAGCATAGACCAAACTCAATTCAGCCAAGGCTTGTTGTTGGGACAACCTAAGCTATTGGTCGGCCGTAATCTGGCCGGTCCGTACCAGTTATTATATGGTATTGATGCTGCGGAACTCTATCAGGATACTGCGAACTGGCCACTATGGATTGCCGTCTTTACCCTTGGCCTTGCCATGCTGGCACCCTGGCTGATTTATCGATTATTAATCCGTCAGGTATTTGAACCGGTACGACAACTTACCGCCGCCAAAACGGCAGTGGGACGTGGTGACCTGTCTTTTGTGCTTGAGCCGCGGCGGCAGGATGAACTCGGCGATATGTTTGCTGCTTTTAATGTGATGGTGCGGCAGTTACGGGTATATCGGGAGCGGGAGCTGGCATATAAGCAGCAGCTGGAAGAGAAGGTACTACAGCGGACCCAGGCACTTGCCCGTGCCAATGATGATTTGGCTGCCGCCAATCAGGAGTTGATCGTAGCGCGGGAGTTGGCTGAGCAGGCTAACCGTTTAAAAAGCGTATTCTTAGCCAATATGAGCCACGAGATCCGTACGCCGCTTACTGCGGTGATTGGTTTTAGTCAGCAGGCATTGCTGGAGCAGGATGCCGCTCGACGCTCTGATTACCTTAGCCGGGTGTTACGTAGTAGCGAGCATTTGCTGCAATTGATTAATGATATTCTGGATCTGTCGAAGATCGAAGCTGAGAAACTGGAGTTACAGCCAGAACATTTTAATTACCTGGCGATGCTGGATGAAATATATCAACAAACCCGGGAACAAGCCGCACAAAAAGGCCTGGCCTGTCAGTTGGATTTGCATTTCCCGCTGCCAGCCGAGCTGTTTAACGACAGCTTAAGAGTGCGTCAGGTACTGCTCAATCTGGCCAGCAACGCCGTTAAATTTACCCGCAAAGGTAAAATTGTGATTAGTGTCCACTATCAGCCACTGCGTGCATTATTATTAATCAAGATCAAAGACACCGGCATCGGCATGACCGCTGAAGAGGTATCCCGCTTGTTTCAACCTTTTGTCCAGGCCGATGCGACTGTTACCCGGCATTTCGGGGGTACCGGTCTTGGCCTCTGTATTTCGAAGAAACTGATGGAACAGATGGACGGCGACATCCAGGTGCAAAGTGTCAAAGGTGTGGGTAGTAGCTTTGAAGTGCAGTTCAGGCTGGCGCCAAATCCAAGATTGGTCGATAGTTATCAAAGCTGCACTACGGCCGCAGAACCAACCCCGCCACTAATCCTGCCGGCTTCGTTACGGGTGTTGGTTGCGGAAGATAATCCAGACAATCAGCTACTACTGGAGTTGATGTTACAGCAGCTTGGTCTGGACCATGTTATGGTGGAGAACGGTCATCAGGCGGTGGAACGGGTGCTGGTCGAGTCCTTTGATTTAATTTTTATGGATATGCAAATGCCGGTGATGGGCGGCGAGGAGGCAACCCGGTTAATCCGTCTGGCCGGGATCCAAACACCTATTGTCGCCGTTACCGCTAACGTGATGACTGAGGATGCAGAACGTTATCGCCAGGCAGGATGTCAGGATATTCTGGCCAAGCCGGTAGTGCCACAGCAATTCCAGGCGATGATTCAGCGTTATGTCCGGCAGGATGTTGCTAAGCCTTCGGTGTTGGAGCAGAAATTGGCTGCGGATCCGGCGATGCAGCTGTTACTTAAACAATTCCGTCAGCAATTACCGGCACTGGTGGCGGAATTGCAACAACTAGCGGCTGCTGCCGATTGGCAGGCTTTGGGTTTTGCGGCGCACAGTTTAAAAGGCAGCGCTGGCAGTATGGGGTATCCGGAGCTGACCAGGTTAGCGGGCTTGTTGGAGCTGGCGGCAGGTCAAGCGGCAGAGGATGAGATATTCAGATTGCTACAACAAATGCACGGTGAGTTAGCACCGCTGGCAGACGTAGGGCCAACAGAGGAAATATCACTGCAATGAGTGCACAACAAGCATTACTGACCATTCTGGATGAAAAGATTAAAACGGATCGTTTGCTGTTACCGACCTTGCCGGAGATAGCGCTGCGGGTTCGACAGTATGCTGATGATCCTGAGGTGACTCTGGCACAAATGGCTGACACTATTGCGCAGGACCCGGCGCTTGCCGCCCGGCTGATGAAGCTGGCGAATAGTGCATTCCTGGGGCGGGCGATTAAATGCAACACGCTACAGCAGGCGGTTACCCGAATTGGCTTAAGTCAGATTAAACATGTCGCGACAGCCTTAGCGCTGGAACAATTATTTGTGTCCAAATACCCGCTGGTGCAGCAGCAACTAGATAAATTGTGGTCTGATAACGTGCAGGTTGCCACTATTGCTGTGACCTGTCTGAAACTGCACCAGCAGCATAATCGCGCCTGCACTCTTAGCAGCGATGTGATGACGCTCTGCGCCTTGGTGCATAACATCGGTGCACTGGCGGTGATTGCTGAGGCTGAACGCCATCCGGAGGTGTTTGGTCATCCGGTGTTTTTACATAACCTGGTTGAAAAAGTCAGTCCCTATATTAGCGTAAAAATCCTGCAGGCTTGGGATTTTGGTGCGGAGTTTCAACAGGCGGCTAAAAACTGGCGCCTTTGTCAGGGTGGAGTACCGCCGGATTATACCGATTTTATCCGGCTGGCAGCGATCGCTAGAGGTTACTATAAGTCGGCAGAAGCCGAGATAAAATTGTTGCAGTATTATTTACAGCAACAACTGATCAGCGTGCCTGAATTCAACAAGCAACCGGTATTTACTGAACTTTACAACGATATTCGTTGCTTGTTTAGTTAGAACATCAGAGGCTGCCTAACCGCTATGGTTTGGCAGCCTCTGACAGCTTTAATGACTGCCGTTTACCTGAGCGCTGATTGCCTGTAACGCCTGATCCAGACTATCGGCCATCAGGATCAGATCCGCATCCAGGCGGCTAATTAAATCATCCCAGCCAAGTTCCTCATTTTGCTCAAACAGGGCGTCAGGATATTGGATCTGCTTAATACCGCCATCATCAGCGACGGTCAAAGCTAAGCCTTGTTCTTGTTGTAAACTGAGCCGGGTAACCAGTTTATCCTGCAAATGAGTCTGCACCTCATCAGCAGTGAGTAAGTGGTTACTGAATTTAACCTTGGCACCTTCTTCATCCGGCGCTTTCAGCTCAACTGCAGCGCCCAGCTGAAATTGTGCCGGTAGGGACTGCTGTTGCAGCCATAGTTGCAGTTGTTGGTTCAGCTTATGACTATCCAGCCACGGCAGGGCAGGCAATGAGCCTAAAGCCTTGCGCAGCAGAGCCAGGATATCCTCGGCTTTACTGGCACTACCGGTGTTTAATACCAGCCATTGCCGTTCCGCATCGTAATAGCCTTGAGTCAGGCTGGAGCGGCTGAAGGCTCTGGGCAATAACGTCTGGATCAGATCTTCTTTTAATGCCTGTTTCTCTTTGCGACTGAGCGGCCGGCCGGCTTCGGTTGCTGCCGCGTCCAGTTTTGGCGCCAGTTCTTCATTAATCACGGCTGCCGGCAACACCTTTTCCTGACGTTTGATCGCGAAATACCAGCGCTGATGTTGCTGATGGCTGTAGTGTTTGATCGAGGGATGCAGCGGGAAGCTAAAACCGCTGCGTACCGCTTCCTGGCCACTGCAGGGGGTAAATTTGTATTCCGCCAGCGCCTGTTCCAGCGCGGCGGCGTCAATTGTTAAAGGCGCACTTAACCGGTACACCCGCACATTTTTAAACCACATAACAACGTAACTTCCGTTTCATTAAAGACGGTGCAGTATAACCTGCCTTAGCGAGGCAATCTTGGTTTTTTCGGGAAGTTGATATGATAATGCAAGCCCTTGCCCGGACTACTGCTGGCCTCAATACTGCCGCCCAGCGTCTGCCGTACCAGGTTGTAAGCGATATGAGTGCCAAGGCCACTGCCGCCCTGATCGCGTTTAGTGGTAAAGAAAGGATGGAACAGTTTCTCCAGTTGTGCCTCTGACAAACCGATACCGTTATCACTGTAATGGATATCAATATTATCGGCGTCGTCCGTAACGGTGATCCGGATCAATCCTTGCTCAATCCCCTCAAAACCGTGAATTAACGAGTTCATCAGGAAATTGGTAAAGATTTGTGAGATAGCGCCTGCCGGACAATCCAGAATAATATTCTCGGCACAGTTAACTTCGAGCTGGTGTTTGGTTTTTTTGAAGTGTGGCTGCAGCGAGCGAATAATTTCGTGAATATAGTGGCACAGATTTATGGTGCGGATCGCTTCACTCGCCTGGTCGACCGCAATTTGCTTAAAGCTGGCAATCAGCTCCGACGCCCGGCTCAGATTGGATTGCAGCAAGTCGGTACTTTGACCGGCTTCAGATAAAAAATCTTCCAGCATTTTCGGGGTAAGGGTTTTTTCACGAAAGGCCTGTTCCAGTTGACGCAAGCGCTCTGCCAGAAAACTGGTGGCCGTTACGCCAATACCGACCGGAGTATTCACCTCGTGGGTTATGCCGGCAACCAAACCACCTAATGCGGCCATTTTTTCTGATTGTACCAACCGGTCCTGCGCCTGATTCAGGTTATCAATGGTGTCCTGCAGTTCCCGTTGTTTTTGCCGCAGGTCGAGTTCGGTCTGGCGACGCTGTTCGATTTCCTCGCGCAGCGCCTGCTTCTTCTGCAGCAGTTCTTGCTTCTGTTGCTGAAGATCCATCATCGCCTGACTTAAGCCGGAGGTTTTACGGGCGACTTCCTGCTCCAGCAGTAAATTTTGCTGATCCAGTTTGTTGTTGGATAACATCAGTTGCTGCTGCGTCTGCTTTAACTGCTGCTGATTGTCCTGCAAGCGGTCGATTAATTTATTGTAGGCATTCGCCATTACTGTCAGTTCGGCACCTTCATCTGGCGTAATACGTACTTTAGAGCCGTCTAACTGGTCCAAATCCAGACTTTCAATCTGCTGGCTCAGATCTGCCAGCGGCTCGGTCAGATAACGCCGAAAAGCCATTAAAAACAAAATAATCAAAAAAGTGGTTTTTAGCATCGCATTACCAATCAGGAAATAGATGCCCATTTCAATCCGTTCAATGACGACTTTGCGACTAGAGAACAGAGTAACATCACCAACCTGACTGGTACGGCCGGAAAATTCGAAGATCAATGGGAAGGTATAACCAAAGATGCCGCTTTGCTGGTCGCTCAGACTGAGTTCCTGCTGTACCAGTTGGTTGCTAAAGCGTTGCTGGATGTCGATATAGCGGCCGGACTGGGTTATAACAGTACCGTTATCATCCCGGACAATGACCCCTTCAATGGCGGGTACCGCCAGCAAGCCATCAGCGATATTCAGCGTTTGTGGGGTATTAAGCTCCCAGATAGCCCGGGTAAGACTACCGGCGAAGGTTTGTTGTAAGGTCGTCAGTTCGTTACGGATAAAGCTTTTCGCATTGTAGTACTCGGCCACGATCTGACCCAGGGTGACAATCAGCGTCAAAATAAAATAAACCGATAAAACCTTGGTCAGCAGCTTTTTAGACAGGCTGGTTTGCGGCATGGCGTCACCCTGATTGGCATTCGGAGCAAAAAGCGATTCACTCCTGCTACCATAGCGAATATAGTTGTTATTTAAAATAATTATTTCACAAAATAGAAGAGTTTTGGCAATAGACTTTCGCCTCAGGAGTGATAACGGCATGAATCTTAATCTGCAACGACTGATTAATCAGTTACCTGGTGCTGTACTGGTGCTGAATAGCCGTTATCAGCTGAGCTATGTTAACGCCTTTTTATGCCAGCAGTTAGAGTTACCCGAAGCCCAGATCCTGGGGCAGGATTTTTTCAGCCTGTTCCCGGAAGTACCTAAGAGCTGGTTCTGCCGTAAAATGGCTGAGGTGCTACAGCAGCAACAAACACAGCAGTTGAGCTGGCAACAACGTTTGTATTTGCTGAAGCTGCCGCGCCAGGTAAAGGCTGAGCAAAATGAGTTCCAGATGGCGCAGAATGTCAGCTTTATCCCGCTGAGTAATCCACAGGAGGAGGCACAATTGGCACTGTGGCTGGAGGATGCCAGCGAGGCCGCCCGTTACCACGCTGAGGTGTTATTTAAAACGCAACAACTGAAACAGCTGGATCGTTTCGATACGCTAACAGCCTTACCAAACTGGCAATACCTGCAACAGCAATTGCAACTGGAACTGACCCGGGCTGAGCGCTACCAGCGGCCTTTAGCGTTACTGCGTTTCGAATTGGACCGTTTCAAACTGCTCAACGATCAATACGGCCA
Source organism: Alishewanella sp. (assembly GCA_036759505.1). Classification (GTDB taxonomy): domain Bacteria; phylum Pseudomonadota; class Gammaproteobacteria; order Enterobacterales; family Alteromonadaceae; genus Alishewanella. The sequence continues at coordinate 64,315 of DAIOUM010000001.1, forward strand.
TCAACATGGCGACCAGATGTTACAGGGGCTGGCTCGCCAGTTTAGCGCCTTGTTGCGCGATAATGATTTGTTGGCGCGCTTGGCCGGAGCAGAGTTTGCCGTGATCTTGCCCGATACTGAGCTGGCTGGAGCTATTGAGGTTGCCCAGCGGTTGCGTCAGCAAATGGAGCAATTCTGTGCTGTGCAAAGCGCGGCAGTAAAGTTGACGATTAGCTGCGGTATCAGCACCGGCGCAGCAGGCTGCAGTGTGGAAACTATGCTGCAACAAGCGGATCAGGCCTTGTATCAGGCCAAGCGGGCCGGGCGTAACCAGATCAGTATCTGGAGCGAGGCTGCGCTGGCCTAGCGTCGTGGCTGTCCACAATAACAACTTAGAAAAGGTTTGACAGACGTCTAAAAGTCTGTGCATAGTGTAGTCTATGAATATAAAAGCAGCAGTACTCATCACCATTATTACCACCACCAACCCCGCGGGGTAGGAGGTCGGCGGTGTGCTGTCTGTAAAAAGGCCCGTGACCTCAAAGGTTCCGGGCCTTTTTTTTGGCCACTTGGCCCAGGTGAACCGGCGTTGATCACGCAACATAGCGTGACAGCCGGTTGACTAACAAAGGTCTGCGATAACAAAACGACTAAAGACTTGGATGCGCGAGGAGAAATTATGAGGGTGCTAAAATTTGGCGGGTCATCGCTGGCGTCGGTGGCCAGATTTTCTGAAGTGGCGCAAATTGTGTTGCAGCAGGCAACAACAGAACAAGTCTGTCTGGTGTTATCGGCCCCGCAGGGGGTAACCAATACGCTGGTCGAATTAACCGATCTGGCCTATCTGGGAGCAGACTTTCAGTCACCGCTAAGCCAGCTGGAGCAGCGTTATCAGCAATTGTTAGCTGAGGTGCCTGGCGTCAGTGAGGCACGCTGGCAGCAGGTGCAGACGCTGATCAACAGCCAGATCCAGCAGTTGGGCTGGCAGTTACAGGGAATGAGTTTATTAAAGTTTTGCCCGGATCATATTAAAGCGCAGATCCTCGGCCTGGGGGAGCAGTTTAGCGTGGCACTGATGACGGCCCTGTTAGAGGGGCGAGGTGCGGATGTGCAGGCGCTGGACTCGGTAAAGCTGGTGAAAAGTCAGGGTGATTTTTTAAATGCCACTGCCGATGTGGCGGCGACAGCAACGGTGATTGATGCCGCTATGGCGGCGACACCTGCCAGCATCTATGTGATGGCAGGCTTTGTTTCCAGTAACGCCCAGGGCGAGACGGCCTTACTGGGGCGCAATGGCTCGGATTATTCCGCCGCCGTCATTGCCGCGGCGATAAAAGCCAGTGCTTGTGAGATCTGGACCGATGTCGATGGCGTCTATAGTGCCGATCCACGGCAGGTGAAACAAACCCGTTTAATCGATCGTCTGTCTTATGATGAGGCGATGGAGCTATCCTATTTCGGTGCTAAGGTGCTGCATCCGAAAACGATCGGCCCGTTGGCACGGGTGCAAATTCCCTGTTATATCAAAAATACCCTTAATCCCAGTGCGCCGGGCACCTGTATCGATGTGGAAGGTGATGGTGAAGCGCTGGTGAAGGGCATTTCCAGCCTCGAACATCTGGCGCTGATTACGGTATCTGGCCCGGGGTTAAAGGGCGTGGTGGGTATGGCCAGCCGGGTCTTTGCCGCCATGGCGCGCGCACAGATTTCGGTAAGCTTAATTACCCAGTCTTCGTCGGAGTTTAGTATCAGCTTCTGTGTGCCGCAGCTGCATCTGGTGGCGGCGAAAAAGGCGCTGGAAGCCGAGTTTGAATTAGAATTGCAAAATAAACTGCTACGGCCATTAGCCATTCAATCCGATATGGCGATTGTCAGCCTGGTTGGCGATGGTATGCGGCAGCACAGAGGCGTGGCCGCGAAATTCTTCGCGTCGCTGGCGCAGGCGCGGGTAAACGTAGTAGCCATTGCGCAGGATAGCAGTGAGCGCTCGATTTCTGCGGTGGTCGAGCAGCGCAGCTGTCAGAATGCAGTTAAGGTATGCCATGAGAACTTCTTCAGCCATATCCCCAGTATTGATGTGTTTCTGGTCGGTTGTGGGGTGGTCGGCAGTGAATTACTGGCCCAGATCGAACGGCAACAAGCCTTTTTACAGCAGCGCCAGGTTAAGCTTACCGTTTACGGTATCGCCAATAGTAAGCAGCTGTTATTGGCGAAAGACGGTGTGGATCTGAAAAACTGGCAGCCGGCATTGGCAGAGGCCAATGCGCAGTTTTCGCTGGCGGCGTTAAACCGCTTTGTGCAGGAACAGCATTTAACCAATCCGGTACTGGTCGATTGCACCAGTGCCCAGGCAGTCGCGGACCAGTACGCCGATTTTCTGGCAGCCGGCTTCCATGTCGTTACGCCAAACAAAAAAGCCAATACCAGCAGCCTGGAGTATTACCATCGCTTGCGTGCTGTTGCTCAGCAGCAACGGCGGCGCTTTTTGTATGAAACCACGGTCGGTGCCGGTTTACCGGTAATCGATACCCTGCAAGGGCTGCTAAATGCCGGCGATCAGTTGCTGGCCTTTGAAGGCATTCTATCCGGCTCGTTATCCTATATCTTTGGCGAGCTGGAAGCCGGGGTGCCGCTGTCGGTGGTGACCGCCAAAGCCCGCGCTATGGGCTTTACTGAGCCCGATCCGCGCGATGACTTATCCGGTATGGATGTGGCACGCAAGCTACTGATTATGGCGCGCGAAGCCGGTTTAATGCTGGATCTGAGTGAGGTCGAAGTGGATTCGGTGTTGCCGGCCGGTTTTGCTGCCGGCGCTAACGTCGAAGACTTTATGGCGCAGCTGCCGCAGTTAGACCAGGCCTTTGCAGAGCGGCTGGCTGCTGCCAAAGCTGAGGGTAAGGTGCTGCGCTATATCGGCGAGATCCGCGACGGTAAGTGCAAGGTGGCGATTAAAGCGCTGGCGGCAGATCATCCGCTGGCCAAAGTAAAAGACGGTGAGAATGCGCTATCGATCTTAAGCCGCTATTATCAGCCTATCCCCTTTGTGCTGCGTGGTTATGGTGCCGGTGCCGCTGTGACCTCTGCCGGGGTCTTTAGCGATATTCTGCGCACCCTGAGCTGGCAGCAGCAGGTATAGTCTATGCAGTCAAATTCAACTAAACGTTATTATGCGCCGGCCTCGACCGGCAATCTCAGCGTCGGTTTTGACTTGCTGGGCGCCGCCTTTGAACCAGTAGACGGCAGCCTGCTCGGTGATGAGCTGCTGATCCTGGGCGAAGCGACAGAGCTCAGTTTGCAGCTAAGTGGCCGCTATCTGCATCAGCTACCGGCGGCAACCGAGGATAATCTGGTGTTTAAAGCCTTTTATGCCTTTGAACAGGCACTGGGGCGGCCATTACCGCGCTTGCGTTTGCAACTTAACAAGCATTTGCCGGTTGGCAGTGGTTTAGGCTCCAGCGCCTGTTCAATCGTCGTTGCTTTTTATGCCTTTAATGACTATTTCGGCCAGCCGTTTAGCCAGAGTGAGCTGCTTCAGTTAATGGCGGTGGCGGAGGGCGGGGTAAGTGGCAGTGTACATTATGATAATGTGGCGCCGTCTTATTATGGTGGCTTACAGCTGATGTTACCGGATAGTGCGCAGATTTGCCGCAGCTTGCCCTGGTTCGAGCATTGGCGGGTGGTGCTCTGTTATCCGGGGACCGTACTCTCGACCAAGGCCGCGCGTGCTGTTTTGCCACAGCAGTTAAGTTTAACCGACAGTATCGCCTTTGCCGGTATGCTCAGCCGCTTTGTCAGTGCGCTCTACGCCGGCGATGAACAGGATGCGGCGGCGGCGTTGCAGGATCGGGTGGCAGAGCCGGCCCGGCAGAGTCTGATGCCGGAGTTATTGCCCTTGCGTAGCGCCCTAAGTGAGCAAGGGGTACTGCATCTGGGTATTTCCGGTGCCGGCCCGACCGTATTTGCGCTTTGCCGGGATGATGCGCAGGCCGCCGCGACAGCAGCCTACCTGAATGCCCATTATGCCAAGAATCAGGACGCGCTGACCGCCATTTGCCGGTTAGCGCCACAGGGCGCCAGAGCGCTCACGGAGTGATAAAGATGACTTTAACGAATTTAAAAGTTCCAACCGAACAGGTTAGTTTTTTACAGGCGGTACGACAGGGCCTGGGCCAGCAACAAGGCTTATTTTTCCCGACCAGCTGGCCAAAGCTGGATATTGACGCTTTACTCGCTTTGCCGCTGGTAGAACGCAGTACCAAGATTTTAGCTGCCTTGATTGGCGATGAGCTAACCGAGGCTGAAGTCGCTCAGATGGTGAGTGCCGCCTTTACCTTTGCCGCGCCACTGGTGCCAGTTACGGCGCAGACGTTTTGTCTGGAGCTGTTTCATGGCCCGACGCTGGCGTTTAAAGACTTTGGTGGCCGCTTTATGGCGCAGGCGCTGGCCAAAGCCCAGGGCGGGCGCAAAACCACTATTGTTACAGCCACCTCCGGCGATACCGGTGCGGCCGTGGCGCATGCTTTTTATCAGCAGCCCGGGGTAGAGGTGGTGATCCTGTATCCGAAAGGCAAGATCAGTCTGCTGCAGGAAAAGCTGTTTACCACCCTCGGGCAGAATATTACCACGCTGGCGGTGGATGGCGACTTTGACCAGTGTCAGGCGCTGGTCAAGCAAGTCTTTGATCAGCAGGAGCTGGTAAAAACCTACAATATTAACTCGGCCAACTCGATTAATATCAGCCGCTTATTTGCGCAAATCTGTTATTACTTTGAAGCTATTGCCCAACTGCCGGCCGAGCAACGCTCAGAAGCGGTGATAGCGGTACCCAGTGGTAACTTTGGTAACCTGACCGCCGGTCTGATTGCCAAGGCGCTGGGGCTGCCGATTAAGCGGATGGTCGCTGCGACGAACCTGAATGATACTGTGCCGCGTTACTGGCAGAGCGGCCAGTGGCAACCCAACAAAACCATTGCCACCTTATCGAATGCGATGGATGTCAGTGCACCAAATAACTGGCCCAGGGTAGAAGCGCTGTTGGCGCAGGGGGTTGTGAGCCGGGCGGATATAGAGGCGGTTAAGGTCGATGAGGACGATACCCAGCTTGGTATGCGCTTACTGGCGCAAGAGGGCTATCTGAGTGAGCCGCACGCCGCTGTTGCCTATAAGGCGTTAAAACGCAGCCTGCAGCCGGGTGAGGTGGGGATCTTCCTTGGCACAGCGCATCCGGCTAAGTTTAAAGAGCAGGTAGAGAATATTTTGGGAACACCTATCGCTTTACCGGCGGCTTTGGCAAAATGTGCCGCTGAGCAAAGTTATAGCCGGGATATTCCGGCCGATTTTGCCACTCTGGAGCAGGTATTACGACAACTGGATAATCGCAGATGCAATGGCAGGATCTTCTTGGCAGTGAAAAGCAACAACCCTATTTTCAGCAAACGCTGACGGCGATCCAGCAGGCACGCGCCGGCGGCCAGGTGATCTATCCGCCGGACAGTGAAATCTTTAATGCGTTTAAGCTGACGCCGTTATCTGAGCTGAAGGTGGTGGTGCTGGGGCAGGATCCTTATCATGGCCCGAACCAGGCGCATGGACTGGCGTTTTCGGTCAGGCCGGGCGTACGGGTGCCGCCTTCGTTGCTGAATATCTACAAGGAGCTGGCGCTGGAATACGCAGACTTTCATGTGCCGTCACATGGCTATCTGCAAAGCTGGGCCGAGCAAGGCGTGTTATTGCTGAATACCGTGTTGACGGTGGTGGCAAATGAGCCGAATTCGCATCGCGCCCTGGGCTGGGAGCAATTTACTGATCAGGTGATCCGACAAATCAGCCAGCACTGTGAGCAACTGGTGTTTTTACTCTGGGGCTCTCATGCGCAGAAGAAAGCCCGGCTGATTGACGCCAACCGGCATCATATTCTGCAGGCACCCCATCCTTCGCCGTTATCAGCGCATCGCGGCTTTCTGGGCTGTGGTCATTTTTTACAGACCAATAGCCTGCTGCGCGCCGCCGGCAAAACGCCGATAAACTGGCACTCAGTGTTGTGATTAACGCTTGTGCCGATTTGACGGTATCGAATAACGAAAAGGGCCTGCAGTTAACTGCAGGCCCTTTTGTTTATAATTCGATATCAATCAGTTCCGGTTCAATGGTCCAATCAATGTCACAAAGCTCTTTTTTCAGTCTCTGGCGTTCTTTCAATTCCTCGATTTCCCGCCATTTGCGTTTAACGGTGCGGGTTTTCGCCGCCGGACGTTCCAACATGTTCAGTAAGTCTTCGAAGCTTTCCATAATTACGGCCTCATCTGATTGTTGTTTCTTGTTGTTATTTTCAACAAGTTTCTACCACACTTTGTGTAAAAATAAAACTAAAAAGTGACAGTACGATGACGGCGCAAAAAATAAAGGCTGCCCGCGGGCAGCCTTGCTGATGCTAAACAGGATCTAATTGTTTTGTTGGCGGAACAGGGCAATCAACTGCGCTGTTGAACTGTCGAACTGAGCGTCACCTTGCGCCTTAAGTGCTTGATAAATAGGTGTAGAAAGCTGCTTGCCCAGCTCAACGCCCCATTGGTCAAAGCTATTCAGTTGCCAGATCGCACCCTGACAGAACACCTTATGTTCATAGAGTGCGATCAAGGCGCCCAGATGGTAGGGTGATAACTCATCCAGTAATAAAGTATTACTGGGTTTATTACCAGGTGACGCCTTATGCGGGGCTAATTCTGCTGCCGCCTGCGCCGTCATGCCCTGTGCCAGACATTCCTGATAAGCTTCCTGCTCGGTCTTACCCTGCATCAGCGCCTGGGTTTGCGCAAAGCAATGCGCGGCCAGCCGCTGGTGATGGTCCTGTAGCGGATGCGCGACCTTTAGCGGTAGCAAGAAGTCGGCTGGGATTTTCAGCTGGCTTTGATGCAATAACTGATGATAAGCATGCTGGCCATTGGTGCCGGCATCACCCCAGATCACCGGGGCGGTGACATCGCTTAGTGGCTGGCCGCGGCGATCGACCGCCTTGCCATTACTTTCCATATCCAGTTGTTGTACATAAGACGGCAGTAAACGCAGATAATGGCTATAAGGCAGCAGCGCCTGCGCCTGACAGCCGAAACCGTTGATATACCAGATGCCCAGTAATGCCAGGATCACTGGCAGGTTTTCGCTAAAGGGCGCGTTAAAGAAATGCTGGTCCATGGCGGCGGCACCGGCTAACAGCTGATTAAAACCGTCATTACCAATCATCAGCGCAACCGGTAAGCCAATCGCTGACCAGAGCGAGTAACGGCCACCCACCCAATCCCACATTGGCAGGATATGCTGTGGCACAATGCCAAATTCGGCGGCCGCCTGCACATTGGCAGAGGTGGCCCAGAAGTGTCGCGCGATAGCGGCTTTGTCTGCGCCCTGAGCACTAAACCAGGCGCGCAGCGCTAACGCATTTTGTTTGGTTTCTTCGGTGCCAAAGGATTTAGACGCCACTACCACCAACGTGGTCTCAGGCTGCAGTTGTTTGGTCAGATCGCTGACAATAGCGCCATCGATGTTGCCGGCAAAGTGCAGTCGCACCGGGCTACAATGATAGGGCGTCAGCGCTTCCACCGCCATTTGCGGGCCCAGCAGCGAGCCACCAATGCCGACCCAAACCAGATCGGTAATTGGCTTGCCGCTATAACCAAGGTAAGTCCCTTGGTGGAGCTGGTCGATTAGTGTCGCCATTTGTGCGCGACAGGCGCTAATCGCCGCGCCGATATCCTCGCCATTTAGCCGCAGGTCTTGCAAATCTTGCTGCCGTAGCCGCGTGTGCCAGACTGCACGCTGCTCGGTATTATTGATAGCGGCACCGGCCTGCATTTGCTGACACAGCTGGCGGATGCTGCTTTGAGCGGCCAGTTGCTGCAGGGTTTGCCAGCTGCTGTCATCCAACAAGTTTTTGGAGAAATCCAGAGTGATACCACAGGCTTTGGCACTAAAACGCGCCGCGCGATTTGGCTCGGCAGCAAATAACTGACGCAGCGGCAGTTGCCGCTCGGCCAATGGCTTTAATAAGGCAGTTAAACTGGCAGTCATGCGGCGCTCCCGTTACAGCTGGCTTTGGATCAGGCTTTCCAGCTTACGCTGGTCAACGGCAAATTTACGGATCCCGTCTGCCAGTTTTTCGGTCGCCATCGCATCTTCATTCAGTGCCCAGCGGAACTGTTGTTCGGTTAACGCCGCTGGTTTGGCCGACGTGACGCCTTGATCTTGCAGTTTCACTACCAGCTCGCCCTGCTGCTGGCTCAGTTCATCCAGCAGCGCCGGGCTGATCGTCAGGCGATCGCAACCGGCCAGTGCTAATACTTCGCCAATATTGCGGAAACTGGCGCCCATCACAATAGTACTGTAGCCATGCTGTTTAAAGAACTGATAGATTTCGCGCACCGACAACACGCCCGGATCGGTCTCGGCGGTGTAGTCTTGCTTGGTATTGGCTTTGTACCAGTCCAGGATCCGGCCAACAAAGGGCGAAATCAGATAGACGCCGGCCTCGGCACAAGCCCGCGCCTGTGCCAGATGGAACAGTAAGGTCAGGTTACACTGAATACCTTCCTGCTCCAGTACTTTGGCGGCTTGAATGCCTTCCCAGGTCGAGGCAATTTTGATCAGGATCCGGTCAGTGCCAATGCCATTTTGTTGATACAGGGCCACTAACTGGCGTGCCTTGGCAATGGTCGCAGCGGTATCAAAGGATAAACGGGCATCGACTTCGGTTGACACCCGGCCCGGCACCAGCTTACTGATGGCGGTACCGACATCAACGGCGAATTTATCACTGGCTAAGGCCAGTTGCTGCGCTGGGTCCTGACTTTGTGTTTTGGCGTAAGCGATAGCCGCAGTCAGCATCGGTTTAGCAAAATCTAACTGGCTGGCATTTAACAACAAAGACGGGTTAGTGGTGGCATCCACTGGTCGGAATTGCTCGATGGCATTCAGGTCGCCACTGTCAACCACCACGGTGGTGACCGCTTTTAACTGAGTTAATAAATCTTTCATGTTATTCACTTACCATTTTGTTGGTTAATTGAGTCTGATTATACGGCTAAACGGCTAAAAGTGTAGTAATAAAACAACAAATATCGTACTAAGTTCAGCCGATAAGCGGAGTGTTAGCCGGTCGACCTGCAGTATAGGTCGAGCGGCTGAACAAAAGATGACAAGCGGCCGCGCTCAGGCGGCAGTTCGCGGCAGGATCCTTTGCATTCGCGCCTGGAACAAGCATAATGGCGCCCTGCGTGATCTGCAAGGGCTGCCGCGCCAGTATTAAGGTTAG
>DAIOUM010000001.1:73697-97566 GCA_036759505.1 Alishewanella sp.
GTTTGATTTTGGCATATCTGATTTTCTGACCGCTGATTTTTTGAAGAAAAGGAGCCCCGCTTATGTTGTTGCTGGTATCACCGGCTAAAGATCTCGACCTGACTCCGTCTGCCACACCCTTAGCGGTGACTCAGCCAGCGCTGTTAGCCGAGGCCACAGCGCTGGCCGCGATTTGTAAAACCCTGACGCCGGCTGATTTAAGCTCGCTGATGCATATCAGTGACAAGCTGGCCGGCTTAAATGCCGCTCGTTTTGCCCAGTGGCAACCGCCTTTTACCCCTGACAATGCTAAGGCCGCGCTCTTTATGTTTAACGGCGATGTGTATCAGGGACTGGACGCAGCGAGCTTATCTGCGGCCGACCTGAGCTTTGCGCAGCAGCAACTGCGGATCTTAAGCGGCCTCTATGGCGTGCTCAGGCCTCTGGATCTGATGCAGGCCTACCGGCTGGAAATGGGCACCAGCCTGGCGAATCCGGCCGGTAAAGATTTATATGCGTTCTGGAAAAGCCGCTTAACCGCCCATCTGAATAGCGAGCTGGCCGCGCTGAATACCGATACGGTGTTAAATCTGGCGTCGCAGGAATATTTTAAGGCGGTCGATACCAAAGCCCTGCAGGCACGGGTGATTAGCCCGGAGTTTAAAGATCTGAAAAATGGTCAGTACAAGATCATCAGCTTTTACGCCAAGAAAGCCCGCGGTTTAATGGCCCGTTATGTTATTCAGCAGCGGCTAACGGCTCTGGAGGGTATCCTGGGCTTTAATCTGGCCGGTTATTACTACAGTGTAGAACATTCCCGCCCTGATAAGCCGGTGTTTTTGCGTGATCTGCCGCAATAACCGCTGATTGCGCTACTTTTCGTCGCTATTAGTAACCATTCGCAACTATTCGCGACTAAGTCGCCATTATGTTGCCACTAAGCGAAAATTCGCCGCGCGTTGCGGCGTTTTTTTCGCTAAAATAGCGCTTTGTTTGTCACCGAGCGTCAGCTAATGAAATTTCCCGGTCTGCGTAAAATCAAGCATTACTTTCCGGTCTCTCAGCCCAAACCGCAATTACCCAGTCTGGATGTGCGTCCGGCGTTGGATACCTATATTGTCGGTTTAGATCAAACCATTGTTGATGTGGTTGCCAGTGTTACCGACGAATTTTTGGCAAAGTATGAGATCCCGAAGGGGTTATCGAACCTGGTTGAGCATGACAAAGCGAACCGGATTTATCATGAGCTGGTGGTCAATAACGCTATCTCCGATCATTTTGCCGGCGGCACCATCGGCAATACGATCCATAATTACTCGGTGCTGGCGGATGATAAATCGGTATTGCTGGGTGTGATGTCGGCCAATATTGCACTGGGTTCGCCTGCTTATCATTATGTTTGTCATACCAGCTCGAAAGTCGATATGAATCATCTGCAAGGGGTGGCGGGCGATATCGGGCGTGGTATAACCATGATCACGCCGGATGGCGAGCGCACCTTTGTGATTGACCCCAGTGATATGGATCAGCTGGCGCCGGACTATATTCCGACCCCCATTATTGCCGGTGCGGCGGCCTTTGTGGTCAGCGCTTATCCGCTTCGGGCATCGGGCCAACCGATCCAGCAGGCGATGTTAAAGGCGCTGGCCGATGCCAAAGCCCATCAGGTGCCGGTGGTGATGAGCCTGGGTACCCGCCATCTGGTAGAAGAAAACCGCGCCCAGATCCTGCAAACCATTCATGATTACGTTAATGTGCTGGCGATGAACGAGCAGGAAGCCGAAGCCCTGACCGGGTTCCGCGATCCGCTGCTGGCAGCCGAGGCGGCACTGGAAATTACCGATATGGTGTTGATCACCGCCGGGGCAGAGGGCTTGTATCTGTGTGGCTATACTGACGAGCGCACTAAACGCGAGAGTTCAAATCCGATTAAGTCTGCCAGCCTGGCCGATTTTAACCGCTTTGAATTTAGCCGGCCAATGCTGCGCCGGCATTGCCAGCAGCCGCTGAAAGTCTATTCGCATATTGACCCTTACCTGGGCGGGCCGGAGCGAATTAAGAATACTAATGGTGCCGGAGATGGCGCCTTGTCGGCCATCCTGCACGATATGGCAGCGAACAGCTATCATAAGCAGGTACAGCCGCTGTCGAGCAAGCATGAGTTGCCTTATCTGGCCTATTCGTCGTTTGCCCAGCTGTGTAAATATGCCAACCGGGTCAGTTATGAGATCCTGGTACAAAATGCCCCCAGGCTGTCTAAAGGCCTGCCAGAGCGCGAAGACAGCCTGGAAGAAGCCTACTGGGAGCGTTAAGCAGCGGTGCTACCGATCACGGCTGATATTTATGTTGACGAAGAACTGCTGAATTGGCAGTTTGTCCGCGCTTCTGGCCCGGGCGGTCAGCATGTCAATAAGGTGTCGACGGCGGTGCTGTTGCAGCTGGATATTCGCCAGTCTGGTTTGCCAGATTGGCTGCAGCAGCGCTTGTTAAAGCTTGCCGATCATCGCATCAGCCAAAGCGGCAAGATCACGATTAAATGTCAGCAGAGCCGCAGTCAGGAGCAAAACCGTGAACTGGCGCTGGCACAGCTGCTGGCGCTGTTGCAAAGTGCCACTAAAATGCCGAAAAAACGGCTGGCGACTAAGCCCAGCTACAGCAGCCAGCAAAAGCGGCTGCAAAGCAAAAAGCAGCAAGGGCAAACCAAGGCGTTACGCCAGCAAAAGCGTTTTGATTAGACTACAGTCAGTAACCAGGCGCGAAAGCTGCGGCCTTTCATTTTACTGTGATTAAGCTGTTGTAACGCGGCTTTATAGGCATTGCGGCTGACCGCGACATAGGCCCGGAAATCCTGCAGCTGAATTTTACCAATTTCGGCAAACGCCAGTTTGTTATCGCGGGTCAGAGCGCCGACAATATCCGCCGGGCGTAATTTTTGCTTTTTACCGCCATCAATTTCCAGTGTCACCATGGCCGGCTGCCGCGGCTGATTGCTATTGGCGGCAGGTAGCGGCAGCGGTTCAATTTCAATGGCAAAGGCTTGCTCCAGCGCGGCCAATTTGTGGCTGTCGTCGACGGTATACAGCGAGCAGGCTAAACCTTCGCTACCGGCACGACCGGTACGGCCGATACGATGAGTATGGGTTTCGACATCATGCGCCAGCTGATAATTGATCACCAGATCCAGCTTTTCGATATCCAGACCGCGGGCGGCGACATCGGTCGCCACTAACAGTTGCAAACTGCCATTGGCAAATTGCAGCAGTTGCTGTTCGCGCTCGCGTTGCTCCAGATCGCCATGCAGGGCGGCGACACTAAAGCCCTGTTGCTGTAATTCGCTATACAGCTGCTGTACTTCTTTGCGGGTATTGGCAAAGATCACGCAGCTATCGGGCTGCAGCGCCAGTAATAAGCGCTTAACCGCTTCACTGCGGCTATGTTGCTCCAGCAGATAAAATTGTTGCGCAATGCGTGCTGCCTGCGCCGGGCTATCGATAATGATCACCTCGGGCTGATCTAGCTGCGCCTGCGCCAGTTTTTTTACCTCCGGCGCAAAGGTCGCACTGAACAGTAGCTGTTGTTTGGTTGGCGGCAGTGCCGCCAGAATTTGCTCCAGTTCAGTAGCAAAGCCCATTTCCAGCATGCGATCTGCTTCATCCAGTACCAGTTGTGAAACTTCAGCAAGGTCCAGCCGCTGTTGCTGCAAATGATCAAGCACCCGTCCCGGCGTACCCACGATAATATGGGCACCATGTTCCAATGACAGGATCTGGCCTTTGGCTGGCACGCCGCCACACAGTGTCAGCACCTTAATATTGTGAATACCGCGCGCCAGCAGACGGATTTCGCTGGCCACCTGTTCGGCCAGCTCGCGGGTTGGACACAGCACCAGACTTTGAATGCGAAACCGGCCGACATTCAGTTTACTGAGTAAACCCAGCGCAAAGGCTGCCGTTTTACCTGAGCCGGTCGCCGCCTGAGCAAACACATCTTTACCCGCCAGGATAGCCGGTAAGCTGGCGCTTTGTACCGCTGTGGCCTGCGCAAAGTTAAGCTCTTGCAGGGTTTTTAATAAGGCTGGGGATAGGGCGAAATCGGAAAAGGGGCGGCACTCAGTCACAGGTTTTACTCAGCTAAGGTTACGCTGACCCGGTGTCTGCGTATCGCGGCGCACTATAACACAAATTACAGCGCACGAATTACAGAGCACAAATGGCGTTGGAAATTTTGCCGCTGCAGCGCCGGGAATAACAGCGCCAGCGGCAGCTTATTCTGCCACCTGCGTAACAGGCTGCTCTTTAAAGGTCGCCAGTTGTAACTGGGTGCTGGCTTTGGTTTGCAGCATCGAGACCAGCGAGTCCCAGCGCACATTGCGCTCTTTTTCGAAGATCAGATCAAAGTTACCGGAATCCCAGTCGACAAAGTGCTGTGGGTTTAGTGAGCGATCCAAAAAATGGATCTCATAGTGCAGATGTGGTGCGGTAGAACTGCCGGTATTGCCTGAGGTAGCAATTAATTGCCCCTTATGTACGAAGGTACCACCAGTGACTTTAAAATCCTGCAGATGGGCGTAAAGCGTGGAGAAACCAAAGGCATGACGGATTTTTAGCAGATTACCGTAACCACTATTACTTTTACGGACCAGTTCTACTACACCATCAGCCGGGGCATAAATCGGGGTACCTCGCGGCGCAGTCAGGTCGATGCCATTATGATGCTGGCGCTTGCCCAGAATCGGGTGCGTGCGGACACCAAAGCGTGACGTTCTTTTATCAAAATCCAGCGGTGAACCATTAGGTACCAGTTGCAGCATCGCCATCCGGGCGCTGGAAGTGACGGTTGCCAGATCCAGCCGGCTCTCCAGAGCCTGGTCATGGTTATGCTCCAATCCCAGGCTCAGCTCAATTTCTTCCAGACGCTGACTGACTAAGGCCATCTCGTCCTGCTTTAATGTCAGCTCCTGTTCCAGCGTATCGCGGGTTTCCGTTAATTGCGCCAGTTGCTGCTGCAATGCCGAGGTTTGCTCAGCCAGCAGTTGTTGCTCGGCTTTGGCCGAGTCGACGGTATACATCAGATAATGAATCACCGCAGCGGTAATTAACACCGAAAACAGCAGTACCCACAAGCCAATAACGGCATTGCGTTTCACGATATTACTGATATTGAAGTGTCGGGTACCATGTACGCTTGAGACGGAAATTATTATACGATCTTTCATCAGCGCGAATTGTTTACTCTGTAACCAGTTGTTGACCAGCAGCAAAAATAGGGGGCTTTACCGGTACTGTCAAGCATTTTGTCAGTCGCGAACAGCAGGCGCCAACCCGGATTGCCGTTGGCGCCTTGATTTATTTCACATATCAGAAACACTTAATGTCCAGCGTGACCGTCGATGCCATGGGCATGACCGTGTGCCAGTTCTTCCTCAGTGGCATCGCGTACTGCGACCACTTCCACATCAAACTGCAGTTCAAAACCGGCCAGCGGGTGATTGCCATCGACAACAACTTCTTCCTCTGACACATCAATAATGATGACCGGCTGTTCGCGACCATCCGGGCCTGAGGCGCGAAAGCGCATACCCACAGCAACGTCCATTCCTTCAAACATAGAACGCGGAACGGCTTGTACCAATTGGTCGTGGCGTTCGCCATAGGCGTCTGCGGCTGCAATGGTGCTGCTAAATTTGTCGCCGGCGGCCTTGCCGGCCAACGCTTGTTCCAAACCCGGGATCAGCGCGCCCTGACCAAACATAAATACCAGAGGCTCGCCACCGGCAGAAGAATCGAGTTGGTTACCCTTACTATCGGTAACGGTGTAATGAATGGCGACAACTTTGTCTTGCGAAATGGTCATGCGAACCTCTTAATTGAGTGAATAAGGTAGAGCGTGCTGGCTGAGTAGCAATGGCTGCTCGCCGGCCAGCCGTAATGAATCTGCCGGTGTTATGTCATTCGGCAATAAGGCCAGCAGCCACAGCTGCTGATTAATATTGACCGCATTAATTACCTGGCCAATCCGGCGCCAGTTAGTATCCAGTTGTAGTTCAATGTCGGCACCGGCCACCGGTGTTTCATCGGTGTTAGCACTGAGAATATAGGCCGCTCTTTTATTGCCACCACGGTATTTCAAGCGCGCCACGGTCTCCTGACCAATATAACAGCCTTTGGTAAAGCTAATGCCATCTACCGCTTGTAAGTTAAGCATTTGCGGCACCAGTTCGCCAATCAGTGGCTGCTCTAAATAGGCCAGGCCATGGCGGATATGCTGCTTAAGCCAGAGCGTTGGCGCGGCCAGCGGCAGCTGCGCCTGTTGCAGGCTGGCCAGTTCAGTTTGCGGCAATACCAGCAGATAATGATCCATAGCCAGGCAAAGCAGGCTGAGTGCACCGTTACGCACCAGCTGGCCGGCGGCTTGCGGCACCACAAAATCCAGTTGTTGGATTAAACTCTGGCTCTCAGGGCCCGCTAAGCCGAACACGGCATAGGGTTGCTCGCTTTGGTCAAAGCTGACTTTAGAAAAGACACCAAACTTTTTCCACTGCACTAATGACGCCTGCAATTCATCCCGAAACGCCACGACCAGCAGATCCTCACCTTGTGCAAACAAGTGAAAAACCGACCACATCTTGCCCTTGGCGTCGCAATGGGCGCCGCGCAGGAAATTGTCTGCCGTCAGTTGATTGAGATCGCAGGTGGTTTGTCCTTGCAAGTATTTACGGTTATCAGGGCCGCTGATCTTCAGCACCTGAAAGCCGGGAAGTGGACTTAGAAAAGCCGGTTGAACTTCTGTTGATAAAGCTGCGTATTGTTCTGCGCTTAGCCAGGATGTCTGCATAATATGTAACGCTTAAGCTGATAATAACAGGTAGATTGGGGCGAGGCACAAAAGCTCAACCCTGGATCCGGAATTTTGTTAAGATACCGCCAAAACGCCTAAATTGCGAGGAATCCCGATGTCTCAATTAATGAGTAAACCGAAATTACGCTGGGCCTGCCGCCGCGGCATGCTGGAACTGGATGTGTTACTGGCTCCCTTTGTCGAAGAGGGCTATGATGCCCTGACTGAGCAGCAGAAAGCGGATTTCGAGCGTTTACTGGCCTGTGATGATCCAGATCTGTTCGCCTGGTTTATGGGGCATGCCCGTTCGACCGATAGCGCCATCCAGGCATTAATTGAGCTGATTGTGAATCGTGTCCGGGTATAGCCTGGCGCTTAACACTTCATTATTAAGACGCAGGCTGTTGCTGGCCGCCGGCGCTGCGCTGGCGCTGCTGTATTTGCTACTGCCGTTGCAGGGCAGCAGTTATCTGCTGGCGTGGTTAAGCCTGACTGCCTGGTTTTATCTGTTATGGTCCAGCAAGGCTGCGTCCGCGTCTGCGTTATTGCTGGATGCTGAGGGTGGGCTGCGTTGGTTAGATTCAACGCTGTCTGCCGGCAGTTGGCGGCCAGGCAGTGTTATCAGTCGCTATGCTACGCTGCTATGCTGGACAGATACCCAAGGCCGGCGGCAGCAGCGGTGGCTGTTCGCCGACCAGTTTTCTGCCGCCGATTACCGTAGTCTGGCGCGCTGGCTACATACTCAGCGCTGGCGACATAACCCGGATCCGGTTAAAAATTAGCGGGTTGTAAAATGCTGGGTTGGCTGTTGGCCAGTTGCTGCGGGTAATCCAGGTTGTAATGTAAGCCTCGGCTTTCTTTACGCTGCATTGCGCAGCGGATAATCAGCTCCGCCACCTGTACCAGATTTCTCAGCTCCAGCAGATTGTGGCTCACGCGGAAGTGGCTGTAGTAATCCTGAATTTCCTGTTGTAACAACTCCACCCGATGCAGGGCGCGTTCCAGCCGTTTGTTGGTACGAACAATACCAACGTAATCCCACATAAAGAGTCTGAGTTCATGCCAGTTATGGGTGATCACCACCTCTTCATCTGAGTTGCTGACCCGACTTTCATCCCAGGCCGGAATACTCAGGTTTTGCAGGTTGTTGACCGGCTGCTGCAGGATATGCCGGGCCGCAGCCTGCGCAAACACAATACATTCAAGCAAGGAGTTTGAGGCCATCCGGTTGGCGCCATGCAGGCCGGTATAGGCCACTTCACCAATGGCATACAGATTATCCAGATCGGTTTGACCATGCAGATTGGTCATCACACCGCCACAGGTATAGTGCGCCGCCGGCACTACCGGAATCGGTTCTTTAGTTATATCGATACCGACGCTTAAACATTTGGCATAAATGGTAGGGAAGTGCTCGATAATAAAATCTTTTGGTTGATGGCTGATATCCAGCAATACTGATTTGGCACCCAAACGCTTCATCTCAAAGTCGATGGCGCGGGCGACGATATCCCGCGGTGCCAGTTCGGCTCTTTCGTCAAAATCCGGCATAAAACGGCTACCATCCGGCCGTTTCAGATAAGCGCCTTCGCCGCGCATCGCCTCAGTGATCAGAAAATTGGGCGCTGCCGGATGATACAGACTGGTGGGGTGGAATTGGTTAAATTCCATATTGGCCACCCGGCAGCCGGCGCGCCAGGCCATTGCAATACCGTCGCCACTGGCCACATCCGGGTTGCTGGTGTAAAGATAAACCTTGCTGGCGCCGCCGGTCGCCAACGCCACCGCCTGGGCCCGGATGGTTTCTACCCGGCTGGCCGCTTTATTCCAGACATAGGCACCATAGCAACGTTTTGGATCCAGCCCGAGCTTTTTACCGGTGATCAGGTCAACCGCATTGTAGTTTTCGAGTAACACGATATTCGGATGCTGTCGCACCTGATCGACCAGGGTGATCTGCACCGCACGGCCGGTCGCATCGGCCGCATGCAGAATGCGTCTATGGCTATGGCCGCCTTCACGGGTCAGATGATACTTCATGCTGCCATCGCTATCCTGATACTGATCGAAGGGCACGCCCTGAGCAATCAGCCATTGCATCGCGGCCTTGGCGTGCTCGGCAGTAAATTGTACGGCGGCGGGATCACAGAGTCCGGCGCCTGCTACCAGTGTATCGTTAACATGGGACGCAATACTGTCATTTTCGTCAAACACAGCGGCAATGCCCCCCTGGGCATACAGGGTGGAGCCCTCACGCAGTGGGCCCTTGCTCAGCACCAGCACCCGCCGCTGATCGGCTAATTGCAGCGCCAGCGACAAGCCGGCGGCGCCACTGCCGATAATTAAAACGTCACAAAGATGTTCATTTGCCTGTGTCATACGATACACTTAACTCTATTAATGGCTCTGAAAAATGCGCAGAAACAGCCGGTTTTACCGGCAGTGCCGGATTTAAGATCAGGTTATTCTAGCCTTTTTGTGACAGTTAGCAGAACTATTTATTCAGCTTGCAGTCATAATCAGTACGCTTGACTGGCGCCACTCAGAAACAACACCTATTGCATTACAGGGGCAGGCTCAAAGAATGAGCGAGCAAGAATTAGATTGGCAAATCGTCCAGCGGGTACAACAAGGGGATAAAGCGGCGTTTAACGTGCTGGTAAAAAAATATCAGCACCGGATCGCGAACTTAATTTCCCGCTATGTCTCTAATCACGGAGATGTTGCAGATGTGGTACAGGAAGCCTTTATTAAAGCCTATCGGGCGATACCGGGCTTCCGTGGTGAAAGTGCGTTTTATACCTGGCTATATCGGATTGCGGTTAACAGCGCGAAGAACTATCTGGTCGCGAATAACCGTAAGCCACCGGCCAGCGATGTGGACGCGGAAGATGCGGAGTATTTTGAAGGTAGCGATGCCCTGAAAGAGCAGGACTCCCCGGAACGCTTGTTGTTGTCCGAGGAAATCCGGCAAGTGGTATTCGGTACCATTGATAAATTGCCTGATGAACTGCGCACGGCTATTACCCTGCGTGAGTTAGAAGGGCTAAGTTATGAAGAAATCGCTGAAGTAATGGAATGCCCGATCGGGACAGTACGCAGTCGGATCTTCCGGGCCCGTGAAGCGATAGATGCTCAGCTGAAACCTTTGGTAGGTTAGGCTAAACCCAGCAAGTACCTTGACAGGAAACTTTATGTTGTCAGAGAAGCAGGAATGGCTGTCAGAAGCCGCAGATAATCAGCCGCTAACGGTCGCGCAACTGGATGCCTTGTTGCAGCAGCGCGAGCCACAGCAGACGCTGGAGCGCTATCAGTTGATCGGAGCTGTATTGCGTAATGAAGATGCCAGTGTGCTACCGGCGGATTTCAGTGAACGCTTTGCTGCCCGTCTGGAGCAGGAAGCAACCTATCAGTTGCAGCCGCAGCACCGCTTGTTAAGCCGGTTGCGCGGCACTCTGCAACAGGCTGCTAACGCGCAATGGTTTAAGCCGGCAGCGCAGGGGGCTATTGCGGCCGGTGTGGCGCTGGTGGCGGTCTTTGGCGTCCAGCAATATCAGCAGCCACTGGAGCAGGAACTGATGTTACCGACACCGGTACTACAAACCCGGCCGGTAGCCGGTTTTGCGACGCCGGTCAGTTTAAGTCAGACCTCAGTTGAAAGCCGCTTCGCTGAGCAAGAGCAGCAAGCAATGCTGGAGCAGCAACGGCGATTACAAGCTTTGTTGCAGGCTCACCGCCAGCAGGTGCGCTTGATGGAGCAACCCAAAGCACAGCAAGAACCGGAACAGCAAGAGCCGCGTTAACATGAACAAAGTGCTGTTATGGCTAGGCGCAGTGCTGATTCTCAGCAGCACTGTCGCCAAGGCCGATGAAGAAGGGTGGGCCCTGTTGGAGCGGGTGCAGCAAAGCGTCAGGCAGCACAATTTTGATACTTCTTTCGTGATCCTCAAAGGTAATCAGGTCGAGTCCTACCGCTGGTTACATGGTCGGCAGCAGCAAGCGGAGATTGAACATCTGGTGCCAATGTTTGCCGAAGGTGTCGACATTCTGCGACGTGACAGCCAGGTGTATTATCTGCTCAGTGAACGCCCAGCGTTAATTACGCACAGCAGCTTTATTAAGGAACTGCCAGCTTTATTTTATCAGGAACCGTCCCGTTTAAAGTCGCTGTACAATGCGGTGTTGGGTAGTGCGTCCATGGTCGATGGCCGCAGTGCGCAGTTACTGCGTTTATCTGCTCATTCGGCCGCCCGCTACCACTATTGGTTGTGGGTTGATGTTGAAACCGCTTTCCCGCTACGACTGGATACCTTAATTACCTCTGCTGATATGCAACAGGCGGCGCTTGAGATCTGGCAGGTTACGCATCTGAGTATCAGCAGTGAAATGTCAGATAACCTGAAACAGCTGCTGGAAATTGAATTACCGGATGCAACGGCCTTACCCCTGAGCCAACCGCCGCAACGACATCTGCTACAGTGGTTACCTGATGGCTACCAGGTGGTCGCAGAGCCGCTGGCTATCCCGCAGCTACAACCGGAGATTCAGAGTTACTGGTTGCTGTCGGACGGACTGCATCAGATCTCGGTGTTTGTGCAGCCAGGGCAGCGTTTACCGGCGCAAGCCTATCGCGATGGTGCCCTGACGATTTTTGTCAAATCCGATCCGCAGCAGGACGTTACGGTAATAGGTCCAGTCAGTCTGGAAATTGCCCAGCGTCTGGCGGCAGCCGTGACGCAAAAATAATGCAGGTCGATGAAATTGCGACCGTAGTCGCCACCGAACAACACGGGGTCTGGCTTACCACCACACCGGCCGGCAGTTGTAACAGCTGTCAGGTAAGTGGCGATTGTGGCACCGGCATTGTCGCCAAAACCTTTACCCCGCGTCAGCAACGGTTTTTTGTCAGCACTGAGCTTAAGCTGTTACCTGGCGAGCAGGTGCGGATTGGCATTGCGCAGCAGGGCTTACTGCTGGCGGCGTTACTGGTCTATCTGTTGCCGTTGGCGCTGATGTTACTGAGTGTCACGGTGTTAAATGTCTTTTGGCAAGTGGCCGAAATCTGGTCGCTGCTGCTGGCCGTAATGGCTATGGCGGCAGGGTTTTATCTGGCCCGGCGTTATGATCAGCGGCCGGGGCAGTCGGAACAGGTACAGATCCTGGAAGTGTTACCGCAGCTGGCCGTGCATCGCGTGCAACCAGACTAAGCCGCTAAACACTCAGCCAACAAACATAGCAAGCTTAAGCCGGATAGAGTACAATTCGCGCTAATTTCAATACTAACCCGCATTGTCCACCCACTATGCCGCTGCTGAGGCTGCGTTCAGGTGACAGTGCACTCAGTTTTTTGCGGATAAGATGCCAAAACTCGACCATATCAGAAACTTTTCAATTATCGCCCACATTGACCACGGTAAGTCGACCTTATCAGATCGTTTGATCCAGTTTTGTGGCGGTTTAAGTGACCGGGAAATGCAACAGCAGGTGCTGGATTCGATGGATCTGGAGCGTGAGCGCGGTATTACCATCAAAGCGCAAAGCGTGACCCTGCATTATCAGGCTGATGATGGTAACACCTATCAGCTGAACTTTATCGACACCCCGGGTCATGTCGACTTTACCTATGAGGTAAGCCGCTCGCTGGCTGCCTGTGAAGGGGCTCTGCTGGTAGTAGATGCCGGTCAGGGAGTAGAGGCGCAAACCGTTGCTAACTGTTACACCGCACTCGAGATGAATCTCGAAGTATTGCCGGTACTGAATAAGATCGATTTGCCGCAGGCGGATCCGGATCGGGTATCGGAAGAAATCGAAGATATTATCGGTATCGAAGCGGTCGGCGCTGTGCAGTGCTCAGCGAAAACCGGCTTGGGTATCAAAGATGTGCTGGAAACTATCGTTAAAAAAATCCCGGCACCGGAAGGCGAGCCTGAGGGCCCAACCCAGGCATTAATTATTGATTCCTGGTTCGACTCTTATCAGGGCGTAGTGTCACTGGTGCGGGTTAAGCACGGTAGCATCAAAGCCAAAGATAAAATTAAAGTTATGTCGACCGGCCAGGTTTATGAAGTGGATAAAGTTGGGGTCTTTAGCCCAAAAGCTAAGGACACGGGTGAACTAAAAACCGGTGAAGTTGGCTTTGTGATTGCCGGTATTAAAGAAATTAAGGGTGCGCCGGTTGGTGATACGCTGACGCTGGCTAAAAATAGCGCCGATAAGCCACTGCCTGGTTTTAAACGGATCAAGCCACAGGTTTATGCCGGGGTGTTTCCGGTGTCCAGTGACGATTACGAAGATTTCCGCGACGCCCTGGCCAAACTGAGCCTGAATGACTCCTCGTTATTCTATGAACCGGAAAACTCCGGAGCCTTGGGCTTTGGCTTCCGTATTGGCTTCCTTGGTATGCTGCACATGGAAATCATTCAGGAACGCTTAGAGCGCGAATATGATCTGGACCTGATCACTACGGCACC
The DNA here is from genome assembly GCA_036759505.1 of Alishewanella sp. Classification (GTDB taxonomy): domain Bacteria; phylum Pseudomonadota; class Gammaproteobacteria; order Enterobacterales; family Alteromonadaceae; genus Alishewanella. The sequence continues at coordinate 86,984 of DAIOUM010000001.1, forward strand.
GACAGTAGTCTATGAAGTGGTGAAAAAGAACGGCGACGTGATCATGGTTGATAACCCCAGTGATCTGCCGGCGACCAATGATATTGATGAAATCCGCGAGCCGATCGTGGAAGCGCATATTCTGGTACCGCAGGAGTATCTGGGTAACGTCATTACGCTCTGTATTGAGAAACGTGGTACTCAAGTCAATATGAGCTATCACGGCCGCCAGGTGGCAGTGGTGTATGAACTGCCTATGGCAGAAGTGGTGATGGACTTCTTCGATCGCCTGAAGTCGACCAGCCGTGGTTATGCCTCACTGGACTATAGCTTTAAACGCTTCCAGACCTCGAATATGCAGCGGGTGGATATACTGATTAACGGTGAGCGGGTTGATGCACTGGCCATTATCAGCCACATTGATTTCGCGCAAAGCCGTGGCCGTGAACTGGCAGAGAAGTTAAAAGAGCTGATCCCACGCCAGATGTTTGATATCGCGATCCAGGCGGCGATCGGTAACCATGTGATTGCCCGGACCACGGTAAAACAATTACGGAAAAACGTGTTAGCCAAGTGTTATGGCGGTGACGTTAGCCGGAAGAAAAAGCTGCTGCAAAAGCAGAAAGAAGGTAAAAAGCGGATGAAGCAGGTTGGTAATGTGGAAGTACCACAGGAAGCCTTCCTGGCCATTCTGAAAGTCGGAAAATAATAAGGACAGCTAATGGCAGGCTATTTTTCAATTCTACTGGTGCTGTTAACGCTAAGTTTTGGTGTTATCTGGTTGCTGGATAAGTTTTATCTGGCACCACAGCGGCAACTGCGTCTGGCCGGTGCCCGGGCGCAGGCAAAAACTGCGCTGCCGCTGCAGGCCGAAGAGGAAATTCTGAAAGAGTCTGCCGTAGTGGAAACGGCCAAGTCGCTGTTTCCGCTGGTAGCTGCGATCACAATTTTACGCTCCTTTTTATTTGAGCCGTTTCAAATCCCTTCCGGTTCGATGATGCCCACCTTGTTGGTCGGTGATTTTATTCTGGTGCAAAAGTTTGCCTATGATGTCAAAGATCCGGTTTGGCGCACGACGCTGTGGAGCAACAAGACGCCACAACGCGGCGATGTTGCTGTCTTTAAATACCCGCTTAATACCAAAATTGATTACATCAAAAGGGTGGTCGGGGTGCCGGGAGACCGTATCGTCTATCAAAATAAACAGCTGTTTATCGCCAAAAACTGCGCGACCCCTGTGGTCAGTGGTTGCGGTGAGCTGCAAGCGGTACCGATGACTTTTCAGGATGAAGGCGAGTTTTATCTGGGGCCTATGCCACAAAGCCGCTTCCTGGAGCAGTTGGGCGAGGTGGAGCATCAGGTGCTGACCACGCCAATGAAACCGGAAGATTTCCGTAACTATTTCCGGCAGCGCGGTACCGATATCGAAGAGTTTATTGTCCCGGAAGGCCATTATTTTGTGCTGGGCGATAATCGCGATAATAGCGTCGACAGTCGGTTCTGGGGCTTTGTGCCGGCCGATAATCTGGTTGGTAAAGCCGTCTTTATCTGGATGAGTTTCGAATTTAGTGAAGACCCGAATAGCTGGTTGCCACGCTGGGTGCCGGTTGGTGTCCGTTTTGAGCGGTTAGGCCGGATCCAATAGCGATGCCGATGCAAAAATCTTTAAGCCCCCTAATGCGTAAGCTGGGCTATCAATTTAATCAGCTGAGTCTGTTGGAACAGGCGCTGACGCACCGCAGCTGTAAAGGTCAACATAACGAGCGGCTGGAATTTCTCGGTGATGCTCTGCTGGGGCTGATTATCGCAGAAGCCTTGTTTGCCCGCTTTCCACAAACCCGCGAGGGTGATCTGACGCGGATGCGCTCTGCTCTGGTCAAAGGCGTGACCCTGGCTTCTATTGCTCAGGAGTTGGGGCTGTCGGACTTTTTACGACTGGGGCCGGGCGAATTAAAGAGCGGTGGCTTTCGCCGAGAATCCATTCTGGCCGATGCGCTGGAAGCGATCTTAGGGGCTATCTATTTAGATAGCGGTATGGAAGCCTGCAAAAGCCGGATCCTTGAGTGGTTTGGTCCAAGATTAGAAGACATTGCGCCGGGTCAGCAGAAAGACTCGAAAACCCAGTTGCAGGAATATCTGCAGGGGCTACGCTTACCGCTACCGACCTATGAAGTGATTGCCACTGTCGGGGAAGCGCACCAACAAACCTTTACCGTGCGCTGTACTGTGCTGGGAAGGACTCCTATTACCGCGACCGGTTCATCCCGGCGCAAAGCGGAGCAGGATGCTGCTGCGCTGGCTTTGGAACAATTAAAGCATGACCGTTAGTCCCTCTACTTTTGCCGGCCTGGTGGCCATCGTTGGCCGCCCGAATGTGGGTAAATCTACGCTACTGAACAAACTGGTTGGTCAGAAAGTGAGTATTACCTCGAAAAAACCGCAAACCACCCGGCACCGTATTGTTGGTATTGATACTGAAGGTGACTACCAGGCGGTGTTTGTCGATACCCCCGGCTTGCATATCGATGAGAAGCGGGCGATTAACCGTTTGATGAATAAGGCGGCCGCCACCTCCATTCTGGATGTCGAATTTGTGCTCTTTGTGGTAGAAGGCACCCGTTGGCATGATGACGATCAGATGGTACTGAACAAACTGATTGCCGCGAAAAAGCCGGTGATCCTGGTCGTCAACAAGGTCGATCTGTATAAAGACAAAGCGGAATTACTGCCACACTTACAGTGGCTGGGTAGCCAGTTAGATTTTCTGGATATGGTGCCGTTATCAGCGGAGAGCGGTGACAATGTCGCCGCTTTGCGCAAGGTGGTGCAACAGCATTTACCCCCCTGTGAGTTCTTGTTTCCGGAAGATTATGTTACCGACCGCTCGCAGCGGTTTATGGCGGCGGAGATTGTACGTGAGAAGCTGATGCGCTTCCTTGGTGATGAGTTGCCTTATGCGGTGACCGTCGAAATCGAGCGCTTTAAGTGGGAGGAAAAACATTTTCATATCGCTGCGCTGGTGCTGGTGGAGCGCGATAGTCAAAAGAAAATGGTGATTGGCAACAAAGGCGAACGGATTAAACAAATTGCTACCGAAGCCCGGTTGGATATGGCAGCCATGTTGGAAGCGCCGGTGTTTCTGCAAGTCTGGGTTAAAGTAAAATCGGGCTGGGCCGACGATGAGCGCGCCCTGCGCAGCCTGGGCTACGGCGAAGATTAACCAAACGATGGACGGAAGATTGTGGCCAGCTTATATCCTGCACAGCCGTCCCTATCAGGAAAACAAACTCTTGCTGCAACTGCTGCTGCCGGAGCAAGGCCGGATCAGCGCAGTCGTAAGACGGCGTAGCGGTAAACAACACCGGGCACTGCAACCTTTCCAACCCTATTTACTCAGTCTCGGCGGCCGTAGCGCGCTAAAAACCGTATTGCAGCTGGAAGAGCAGGCAGCGGCCTATCCCTATCGCGGCCGGGTGTTATACAGTGCCCTGTATTTAAATGAGTTGCTGTGCCGGCTCTGGCCTGCTGATCTTGGTTCGGATAGTCTGTTTGCCGATTACCAGCAAAGTTTAGTGGCGCTGGCACAAAGCAGCAGCGATGGCATGCTGGAACAAGCGCTGCGGCAGTTTGAATTTGCCTTGCTCGCTGAGCTCGGGCAATTACCGGCGTTGGAGCTGGATGCGGCAGCACAGCCAGTTCAGGCTGAACAATACTATCAATTCGCTGCCGAGCAAGGGCTTATGCTCAGTCCTCAGGGCTGGCCTGGTGCAGCCTTATTGGCGATCGCCGCTGGCGACTGGCAACAGCCGGACGCCCTGCGGGTTGCTAAACAATTAAGCCGGCAGCTGCTCGCGCCGTTGCTCGGCGATAAACCTTTAACCAGCCGTGCTTTGTTTCAGCAACGGAGCAGCGGGCCGGCCTAATTACGGAGTTTGTTATGTCTGCAATTTATTTAGGCGTGAATATCGATCATATTGCAACGGTGCGTAATGCCCGTGGCACAGCCTATCCGGAGCCGGTGCATGCCGCTTTGCTGGCCGAGCAATATGGTGCGGATGGGATCACTGTGCATCTGCGGGAAGATCGCCGCCATATTATTGACCGCGATGTCTTTATTTTGCGCGAAACCATTGGCACCCGGCTTAATTTTGAGATGGCGGTGACCGAAGAGATGTTAGGCATTGCCGGTAAACTGAAGCCGCATTTTAGCTGTCTGGTTCCTGAAAAGCGCGAAGAGTTAACTACTGAGGGGGGCTTGGAGGTTGCCGGCCAGCTTAGTAAAATTCGAGCTGCGGTACAGCAACTGCAGGCTGACAATATTCTGGTGTCGTTGTTTATTGATGCCGACAAAAAGCAAATTGACGCCGCAGCCGAAGTGGGCGCTCCCTTTATCGAGATCCATACCGGCCATTATGCAGAAACCAGTGGTGCTGTGCAGCAGGCTGAATTAACGCGGATTGCCGACGCGGCTGCTTATGCTGCGTCACTGGGCATTACGGTGAATGCTGGTCATGGCTTACACTATCATAACGTACAGCCGATTGCCGCTATTCCGCAGATGTACGAGCTGAATATTGGCCATGCCATTATCGCCCGCGCCTTGTTCAGTGGCCTGGGGCCGGCCGTGGCAGAAATGAAACGCTTAATGGTTGAGGCCAGAGGCTAATGGCGATCCGCGGCCTGGGTACCGATATTGTGGCGATCGACCGGATCGCCGCCAGCTTACAAAAGAGTCCGCGTTTGGTCAGCCGGGTGTTGACGCCATATGAGCAAGAGTGCTTCGCTGCCCATAGCCAGCGCGAGCGCTATTTTGCCAAGCGGTTTGCGGCCAAGGAGGCCGCTGCCAAGGCGCTTGGCACCGGTATTGGCCGTGGCATTTCCTTTCAGCATTTTGAAATTCGTAATGATGTTTTGGGTAAGCCGGAGTTACAGTTAAGCGGTCATGCCGCTGAGCGGGCGAACCAGCTTGGAGTAACAGCGGTATGGCTCAGTATCAGTGATGAACAGGCTTATGCCTGTGCTACTGTAGTGCTGGAAGGCTGACTCAGTTCGGGTGGCAGCCGGGTGTCGGCCTGCAGTAACAGCGCTAACACATCCTCCAGCTCCGACAGCTCCGGCTCCAACGATTTGATGCTGGCGCCCTTTTTCAGCTGGGTTTCCAGTCCTTCCAACAGGTTCTTCAGGCGTGGCACACCGCTGTAGCAACAGGCACCATGCAGCTTATGTAACGCATGCAGTAGCAGTTGCTGTTCGTTATCAGTGATGGCTTGCTGAATTTGCCGGCTGGCCTGCGGTAAAGATTGGATCAGCAGCTGCAGCATCTCTTGCGCCAATTCCGCTTTACCAGCGGCCCGTTGTAAGGCCTGAGTCCAGTCAATCAGCGGTACAGCCTGTAAGGTCACGAGTGAGGCACTGGGGTGCGTTTTTTGCAGCGCACAAAACTCCTGCAGGGTGCAATGCAGCATCTGTTCGTCCAGCGGCTTAGTCAGAAACTCGTTAAACCCAAGTGCTAACAATCTTTCGCGTTCGCCTTCCAGCGCGTGAGCGGTGACGGCAATAATCGGAGTATGTTCATTCAGCGAGCTTTGCCGGATCCGTTGGCAGGCGGTGATGCCATCCATCACCGGCATATTAATATCCATAAAAATAATATCGTACACGTGCTGGGTGGTTTTCTGCCAGGCAGCCGCGCCGTCATGGGCTGACTCCAGTTCCTGTACCCGATCGCTGAGCAGGGTGTTGATCAGTTTCAGATTGGCCTCATTGTCGTCTACAGTCAGCACTCGTAGCGCTGCCCGCTGCTGTTTCTCTTCGTCGGGGGCCGGTAATGCGGGTTGCGAGTAGGGTTGGGCCAGGGCCAACGCCAGTTTACGTGAGTGAGCCGGCTTGGGTAAGCAGGCGGTGGCGCCAGAGCCCAGTAGCACTTCACGTAAATTCGGCGACAGTGTATTGACCAGCAGATAAACAAAGTGACAACTGAGGCGCAGTTGCTGCACCAGCGCAATAATATCATTCACCTGATTAATAGCAACGGCGCGGCCTACCAGGCCAATATCATAATGTTGCCGCGAGCTCAGTGCTTGTTGTAATTGCCCTTTGGTGGCGCAGGTCGTGACCTGCATTCCCCAGCTATTTAACAGCTGCAGGGTAGCTTCGCGCGAATATTGTTGTGGCTCGAAATACAGCACCCGCTTATTTTCCAGCTGCGTTAGCGGCAGCGGTTCGGCAACGGTTAACTGATGCTTTTGACACTTGATGGTAAACCAGAAGGTTGAACCTTCACCGAGCTTACTATCAAAGCCGATATTACCCTGCATCGCCAGCACCAGCCGCTTACAAATTAATAATCCCAAGCCGGAGCCGGTTTGCTGGTCCTGTTGCTCTGAGATGCTGGTACCATCAAATAAACGGCTTTGCTTTTCATCACTGATACCACGGCCGGTATCCTTAACCGAGATATGTAAATTCAATTGTTCTTCAGACAGCGCGGTAGCGCTGACCCGGATCACCACACTGCCATGCTCGGTAAACTTAATCGCATTACCAGCGATATTCATCAGGATTTGCGTTAAGCGGGCCGGATCAGCGACCACATCATCCGGACAGCCACTTTCAAATAGCAGCACCAGCTCCAGCTGCTTGTCAAAAGCATTGGCAGCCAGCAGTTCAACCGCATCGTTCAGCAGATCGCGCAGCGATACCGGCTCTGGGTTAATCGCCATCCGCCCCTCTTCGAGCCGGGAAAAGTCCAGCACATCATTAACCAGATGCAGCAGGCTGTTGGCCGATTTTTGAATCGTATGCAGATAATCACTTTGATGAGGATTTAGCTGTGTTTTAAGTAACTGCCGGGTAAAACCAATTACCGCATTCAAAGGTGTACGTAACTCATGGCTCATTTTCGCCAGAAAGTCAGATTTTTGCCGGTTTTCTTCCACCGCTTTGCGACGCGAGAACTCCAGCTGAATGTTCTGGATTTCCAGCTGTTCCATACTTTGCTGCAGATCGCCGGTAACCTGCTCAATATTTTGCTGCATTTCCTGTTCAAGGGTATTGAGCTGACCGGCCAGCTGCAGTAAACCCTGTTGCAGTTGCTCCAGTTCGTTGATGCCAAGTGCGTAGGGCTTTAAGCGATACTGGCCATCCAGTAGTTGCTGTAACTGCCGCTTTAGGCGGCGTTGTGCAGTTAGCTGCTTTTGCACCAATAACAGTCCGAACAGCAATGCCAGCAGCACGACGGCACTGACCAGTAACGCAGTATTGAGCAGATGGACTTGCTGCTGTAGCGCCAGCGGTTGCTGTTGCATCGCCAATAACAAATAGCCAGGGCGTTCATCGGTCAGTGGATTGGTCTTGAGCAGAGGTTGGTAAACCAGCAGCATATCATCCTGATGCTGATAGCTAAGCCGGGCGGGCTTTTGCTGGTGGATTGCCTGACTGCTCAGATCTTGCTGACTGTTGCTGGTAAACAGCAGCTGACCATCGGCATCAAACAGCGAGATACTGATCACCAAAGGCGAGTTTAGTCGGTGCGCATGTTCCAGTAGCGCTTGTACACCTTTGCTTTGTTGCAACAGCAATTGCTGACTGCTGATGGCTAATGGCAGGGCAATATTGGCTGCCTGCTGTTGGATATTATTTTGCAGATCCTGCTGCTGCTGGTGATTAAAATAGCCTCCCAGCAGAATACCTACCAGCAGGGTGGGTAACACAGCAGATAAGATTAACCAGAGGCGTAGACCTATTTTCGGCATCGGGGGTCCGCATTTATCACAATTTGGCTCAGCCGTGTCATAATGACATATCGAACGCGAAAAACCTATAAGACCCCACAAGATGGTAAGCCTGTATAAAGCCAAAGCTAAACCAAGCCGCCTTGGCCAGCAACTGAAATTACAGATTGATAGTTTGGACTACGAAGTGAACGGCATCAGCCGTTATCAGCAAAAAATCGCCTTTGTCAGTGGCGCCTTGCCGGGTGAACAGGTGCTGGCGGCGGTGACTGAAGATAAAGCCGATTATTTAAAAGCCCGGACTCTGCAGGTGCTAAGCCCCAGTGCCGAGCGGGTGATGCCCTTTTGCCCCAGTTTCGGCCACTGTGGCGGCTGTCAGTTGCAGTATTTGGACGCACAGCAGCAAGGTCAGTATAAACAACAGGGCGTCGATGCGCTGTTGCGACATCAGTTGGGGTTGGCATCTTTGCCCTGGCAGCCACTACTCAGTGCCGCTGACCGGCAGTATCGCCGTAAAGCGCGGATTGGGGTCTGGTTTGATAAAAAGCAGCGCCAACTGACAGTCGGCTTTCGCCAGGCCGGCAGCAAGCAGCTGGCTGCGGTAAGTCAGTGTGATGTGCTGGCCGCACCCTTGCAGCCGGTGTTTGCGGTGTTACAACAGCAGGTGCCCCGCTTAAACCGGCCGGAAAGCGTAACCCATGCTGAAGTGATTCTGGCCGGGGAGCAGCCGGTGGTGGTGCTGCGTCATATTGCAGCGCTGTCAGCGGCCGAGCAACAGAGTTTTGTTGCGGCCTGGCCACAGGCCCGTTGGTTCGGCGAGCCAGAGGCCGGTGTCTTTATCAGTTGGGATGGCAATAGCGCGCCGCTGAGCTATCAGCTGGAACCGCAGCAGATAACATTACAGTTTGCCGCCGATGATTTTATTCAGGTTAATGCCAGAGTGAATCAACTGATGGTCAGTCAGGCAGTAAGCTGGTTGGCACCGACTGCGGCAGATACGATTTTGGATCTGTATGCCGGGATGGGGAATTTCAGTCTGGCGCTGGCCCGGCAGGCTAAACTGGTGCATGGGGTAGAAGGTCTGTCCAAAATGGTGCAGCAGGCAGCAGACAATGCTGCGCTGAACCAGCTGGATAACGTGAAGTTCTGGCAGGCGGATTTACATTTACCCTGGGGCAAAACCGCCTGGAATCAACCGATCTATCAAAAAGTGCTGTTGGATCCGGCCCGCGCCGGTGCTGAGGGGGCGGTAAAACAACTGTTGGCACTCAAGCCGGCACAGATATTGTACGTCTCCTGTAACCCGGCCACCTTCGCCCGCGATGCGAAGGCGATGCTGGCAGCAGGCTATCAGTTGCAAAAACTGGCTGGGGTCGATATGTTTCCGCATACCGCGCATTTGGAACTTATGGCGTTGTTCAGTCGTCAATAGCCTGAGACTCGCCGGGGCACTAGCAGAGGAAAAAACATGGTCAGGGTACGTCAGTCACACAGTCATGGTTATCACGGTGGCGAAACCTTTGAATGGTTGTGTTCACTGGGGTTGACTGAGAAAAAGATTGAATCCTTGTTAGAAACCGCAACCTGGCTCAAACAGTTGCAGCTGGATGATGATAATCCACAAGTCCGTACCGGCTGGGATATGGTAGAAATTCTGGCTGAACTGCGAATGGATCAGGACTCGCTGGTCGCGGCGCTGCTGTTTCCGGTATTTGAAGCCAACCTGCTGGCCCTGCCAACCATTGAAGATCATGTCAGCCCCGCTGTGTCCGGCCTATTAACCTCAGTACAGCAAATGGCGGCGATCCGCACTATTCCGGTTAGCGTGCGTCAGAATAACGATGGCCAGCAAGCGGATACGCTGCGCCGGATGTTATTGGCGATGGTGGAGGATGTGCGGGCCGTAGTGATTAAACTGGCAGCCCAGATCTGTACTCTGCGTGAGGTCAAAAACGCCGATGAAGAAACCCGGGTACTGGCGGCAAAAGAAACCAATGCCATCTTTGCCCCTCTGGCGAACCGGCTGGGGATTGGCCAGTTAAAGTGGGAGCTGGAAGATCTGGCGTTCCGTTATCTGCATCCGCAAACCTATAAGCAAATCGCCAGCCTGCTGGAAGAGCGGCGCCTGGACCGCGAACAGTATATGCAGGACTTTGTGAGTAGCGTTCGGCAAAAAATGCTGGAGGCAAACCTGCAGGCCGAGGTCTATGGCCGGCCAAAGCATATTTTCAGTATCTGGAAAAAGATGCAGAAGAAGCAGCTGTCCTTTGATCAGCTATACGATATCCGGGCAGTGCGGATTGTCACCGAGCGGGTACAGGATTGTTATGCCGCACTGGGTTTAGTACATACCAGCTGGCGTCATCTGCCGAAGGAGTTTGACGACTATATTGCCACGCCAAAACAAAATGGCTATCAGTCGATCCATACGGTGGTATTAGGACCACAGGGCCGGCCGATTGAAATTCAGATCCGCACCCGGCAGATGCATGAAGATGCTGAGCTGGGCGTCGCGGCACACTGGCGTTATAAAGAGGGCGGCCCGGCCAGTAAAACTGCTGCTAATGATGAGAAAATTGGCTGGTTACGTAAGCTGTTGCAATGGCAGGAAGATTTGGCTGAAGGCACCGATCTGATTGAAGAGTTGCGAAATCAGGTAATTGAAGATCGGGTCTATGTGTTTACCCCCAAAGGCGACATTGTTGATTTGCCAATGGGATCAACCCCGCTGGATTTTGCTTACTATATCCATTCCAATGTCGGGCATCGCTGTATTGGCGCCAAAATCTCCGGCCGTATTGTGCCCTTTACCTATCAGCTGAAAACTGGCGATCAGGTTGAAATTTTAACCGGCCGCGAACCGAATCCAAG
>DAIOUM010000001.1:97666-118463 GCA_036759505.1 Alishewanella sp.
GCCATTATCGGCTATATCACTCAGGGCCGCGGTATCGCCATTCACCGCGATGACTGTGAACAGTTTAAACTGCTGCAGGACGCCCAGCCAGAGCGGGTGGTGGAGGCCACCTGGGGCGATAAGTATGCCTCCGGCTATGAGGTGGATATCCGGATCGTCGCGCATGACCGTAATGGCTTGTTGCGAGACATCACCAGCATTCTGGCGAATGAAAAAGCCAATGTCACCAAGATGAGCAGCAGCTCGGATATCAAAGAGCAAACGGCAGTCATTAATATGACGATGGAGCTGTATAATCTGGACTCGCTGAACAAACTGCTAAGTAAAATCAGTCAGATTGACGATGTTATTGAAGCCAAACGCTTTCATCATTAGGAATTTTTGTGGCAGCACCGATACAACGCTTACTGGATATTATGACCACCCTGCGCGACCCTGAGCGGGGCTGTCCGTGGGATCTAAAGCAAAACTACGCCAGCATTGTGCCCTATACCCTGGAAGAGGCCTACGAAGTTGCCGATGCCATTAACCGGCAAAGCTTTACTGAGCTAAAAGACGAACTCGGTGATTTGCTGTTTCAGGTGGTGTTTTATGCCCAGCTGGCCAAAGAAGACGGCCATTTCCAGTTTAATGATGTGGTTGACAGTATCAGCACTAAGCTGGAGCGCCGGCATCCACATGTATTTGCCAATGCTGCAGGCACTGTGAATGCCAATAGCGCCGAGCAGGTACTGCAGAACTGGGAAGCGCTGAAAAGTGCCGAGCGCCAGCAGCAGGGCCAGCACAGCGTGCTGGATAATATTCCGCAGAGTTTGCCGGCACTAAGCCGGGCCAATAAGCTACAAAAACGCTGTGCCAATGTTGGTTTTGATTGGCCGGATGTGCAGGGCTGCTGGGATAAAGTTAAAGAAGAGATCCTCGAAGTGGAGCAAACTGCCAGCGACAGCCCCGAACTGGCAGAAGAGTTGGGGGATTTAATGTTTGCGCTGGTCAATGTGGTGCGTAAACACAAGCTGGATCCGGAAGCGGTATTGCGTGCGGCCAATAGCAAATTTGAACGGCGCTTTCGCGCGGTAGAGCAGGCGCTGGCAGCCGCGGGGAAAACGCCGGCCGACAGTGATCTGGCAGAGATGGACGCGCTTTGGCAACAGGTCAAACAAGGTCGCCGCTAATACTGGTATTGGCAGCCGGCTTAGAATAAACCGTAAACTACAGCGCTTTTGATTGAGCGCTGCCTTGCCCTTTGCTATACTTTCCTCCCGTCCTGATACCAAACTCTCTTTACCTTAGCTGTACTGTTGCCAGTATTGGCATTACCGCTTTTGGCATGGTGATTTGGTCTAATCTTTCTTACTGTGTGTCTGGGGTCTTATGGCGACAAGATATATCTTCGTGACGGGTGGGGTAGTCTCATCTTTGGGTAAAGGCATAGCAGCAGCGTCGCTGGCGGCAATCTTAGAGGCTCGCGGCCTGAAGGTGACCATCCTGAAGCTGGACCCTTATATTAACGTTGACCCGGGCACCATGAGTCCTATTCAACACGGCGAAGTGTTCGTGACTGAAGACGGCGCCGAAACCGATCTGGATTTAGGCCACTACGAGCGCTTTATCCGTACCAAGATGAGTAAACTGAACAACTTTACTCAAGGCCGGATCTACGCTGATGTGCTGCGCCGTGAGCGTCGAGGTGACTATCTCGGTGCCACCATCCAGGTCATTCCACATATCACCAACGAAATTAAACACCGTGTGGTACAGGGTGCAGAAGGCTTTGATATTGCCATTGTCGAAATTGGTGGCACCGTCGGCGATATTGAATCCTTACCTTTCCTGGAGGCCATCCGGCAACTTGGCACCGAAGTCGGTCGTGAGCGTACGCTCTATATGCATCTGACGCTGGTGCCTTACCTGGGCACGGCTGGTGAGATCAAAACCAAACCAACCCAACACTCGGTAAAAGAGCTGCGTTCAATTGGGATCCAGCCGGATATTCTGGTCTGCCGCTCTGACCGTGCTATTCCCAATAATGAAAAAGCGAAAATTGCACTCTTTACCAATGTTGAAGAGAAAGCTGTTATTTCATTAAAAGACGTTTCCAGTATTTATCAGATCCCAGCACTGCTAAAATCGCAAGGACTGGACGATCTGGTCTGCCGCCGTTTCTATCTGACCGCACCGGAGGCTGATTTAGCCGAGTGGGAGCAGGTGCTGTATCAGGAGTCGAACCCAACCGGCGAAGTGACTATTGGTATGGTTGGTAAGTATGTTGAGTTACCGGATGCTTATAAGTCAGTAAATGAAGCCCTGGGCCACGCTGGTCTGAAAAATCGTTTAACGGTGAATATTAAATATATCGATTCCCAGGATGTCGAAAGCAAAGGTACCGCAGTACTGGCCGGCTTAGACGGTATCCTGGTGCCGGGCGGCTTTGGTGAGCGCGGTGTGGAAGGGAAGATTTTAGCGGCGAAATATGCCCGCGAACAAAAGGTACCTTACCTGGGGATTTGCCTTGGCATGCAGGTTGCGCTGATTGAATATGCGCGCAATGTTGCCGGTATGCCGGGGGCACACTCTACCGAATTTAACAAAGCTACGCCTTATCCGGTGGTCGGTTTGATCACTGAATGGCGCGATGCCGATGGTTCAGTGGAAGTGCGCACTGATGAATCTGATCTGGGTGGGACTATGCGCCTGGGCAGTCAGAACTGTAATCTGAAGGACAATACCAAGGCGCGAGAGATCTACGGCAAAGCTGTGATCCAGGAGCGGCATCGCCACCGCTATGAAGTGAATAACCATTTACGGCCCAGATTAGAAGAAGCCGGGCTAGTGGTTTCGGGTTTATCTGCGGATAACCAGCTGGTTGAGATGATTGAAATTCCAACTCACCCCTGGTTTGTCGCCGGCCAATTCCATCCGGAATTTAACTCGACACCACGGGATGGCCACCCGCTGTTTCAGAGCTTTGTCGCCGCAGCGCACAAGTATCAGAAGCAGCAACGCGTATAACGGATCTGAAGCCGTGCACTAAGGCACGGCTTTTTAGTTTTTAACAGGGGACTTAAGACTATGTCAGCAATTGTCAAAATTATCGCCCGTGAGATTATGGATTCACGCGGCAATCCAACTGTAGAAGCCGATGTGTATCTGGCCAGTGGCGTTATGGGCCGCGGCTGTGCACCTTCAGGTGCCTCGACCGGCTCGCGTGAAGCGCTGGAGCTGCGTGATGGCGATAAAAGTCGTTATTTAGGCAAAGGTGTCACTAAGGCAGTAGCCAATATCAATGGCCCAATCCAGAGCGCGCTGATCGGCAAAGATGCGTATCAGCAAGCGGCTATTGACCAGCTGATGATTGAGCTGGATGGTACTGAGAGCAAATCTAAGTTGGGTGCTAACGCTATACTGGCGGTATCACTTGCGGTTGCCCGCGCTGCGGCAGCGGATAAAAAGATCCCGTTGTACCAGCACATTGCCGATCTAAACGGTACCCCTGGCGTATACAGCATGCCGGTACCGATGATGAATATTATCAATGGTGGCGAGCATGCCGATAACAACGTTGATATTCAGGAATTTATGGTGCAGCCGGTTGGTGCCAAAACTTTTGCTGAAGCACTGCGGATGGGTGCTGAGATCTTCCACAGCCTGAAGAAAGAACTGCAAAAGCGTGGCCTGAACACTGCAGTGGGTGATGAAGGTGGTTTTGCACCGGATCTGAAATCAAACGAAGAAGCCCTGACCGTGATCGTGGAAGCGGTTAAAGCGGCGGGCTACGAAATGGATAAAGACGTGACGCTGGCGCTGGACTGTGCTGCCTCTGAATTTTACAAAGACGGTAAGTACGTGCTGGGTGGCGAAGGGAAGAGTTTTGATTCCTATGGCTTTAACGACTTCCTGGCCGGTTTGACACAGCGCTTCCCGATCGTCTCAATTGAAGATGGTCTGGACGAATCAGACTGGGATGGCTGGAAAGATCTGACTAACAAAATTGGTAGCAAGGTACAGCTGGTCGGTGATGACTTGTTTGTCACCAATACTAAGATCCTGACCCGCGGTATTGAGCAGGGTATTGGTAACTCCATTCTGATCAAGTTTAACCAAATCGGCTCGCTGACCGAGACGCTGGCCGCTATCAAGATGGCAAAAGATGCCGGCTTTACCGCGGTGATTTCACACCGTAGCGGTGAAACCGAAGATGCCTTTATCGCTGATTTAGCAGTGGGTACCGCCGCCGGTCAAATTAAAACCGGTTCACTGTGTCGCTCGGATCGGGTTGCTAAGTACAATCAGTTACTGCGGATTGAGCAGGAATTGGGTGCGAAAGCACCGTATAAGGGCCGTAGCGAAATTAAAGGCCAGTAAGGCACAAGAAAGGGCTGTCCGGTGACAGCCTTTTTTTATTACGGCTGTGCCGACTATGCTGCGCCTGTGCTAGGCTAACGGAAGCTGAAATTCGAATCACCGCTGTCGTGGCGTAAGGGTTAGATTATGGATTTTGTGTTTTCGCACAGGTCTGTGCTTGTTTTTATAAGCAGCTTTGCATTATCGGTGTTCACGACACCCGTATTTGCGGTTCAGATCAGTGAAATAGACTTGTATCAGGTTAAGTTGCAGGGTGTGACCCTGGGCATGTCTACCCTGGAAGTACAGAGCGTGCTGGCTCACCGCTACGGCGATCAGGCTGAAGCGGCCGCGGATGTCAGGTTAGGCCTGCAATGCAGTAACAAAGTTTGTACGGCACGGCTGGCTTCAGCGACGCAGCAAGATATGCTGCAAGTACAGTTTAATCAGGCTGGCAAAGCCAATTGGATTCGGCTGGAAAGCCGCTATCAGGGCGGGAGCTCACCCGAGCAGTGTTTACAACAAGCCGAGCTGCAGTTGGCTGAGTTGCAGGCGCAGTATACCCAGGAGCCGCAACAACGACGCTTTCGACCCAATACCGTCAGTATGCTGTTAAATAAACGCGGTCACCCGGATCCGGCAGACAACAGTCTCTACGGTTTCAGGGCACAAATTAAGTGCGACCCCCTGGCCAAGGGCGAAGCGCAGAGTGAATTTGAGCTGCGCGATAGCAGCCTTTGAGCGAGCTGCGTGCTAGCGGCTTTGATAAATTTGCGCCAGATGACTATCCAGATGCAGATAATGCACACTGTAATACTGGGCTTTGCTTAAACTGCCGTAAGCAAAGTGTGGCGCCATCTCACCCTGCCAGTTAATAAATTGCTGGATCTCATACATCAATTCGCGGATGGCCAGATCATTAGGTAACTCGGGCACCAGCTCAGGTGCGCCGGGTATCACCTCGTCCAGCGGGTGATGCATCCGACCAGACGCGGCAAATAAATTTAACGCTAACTTGCCCGCAGTGTTTTGAAAAACTGCTGAGTAATGCTGCGGATAGCCACTAATGGAGTAGCGGATACTTTGTGCACAATGCTGCAAGATCTGGCTGGCATTCCAGCTGCCGACACTGGCTAACTGCTTTGGGTTTAAGGCGCGTAGCCGGGTTAGCATGTCCTGCAGTGAATAGGGGCGCAGGGTCGCAATAAATTTTGCCCCCAATACCAGCACTACCGGTGACCAGGCCGCAGTCGTTAAAAATTGACGTCTATTCATGCAAAGAGTGGTAAAAGCTATTCAGAACGCTAAACTAGCCTTTTCTGGTAACTGAGTCCAGTCTTAAGGCCGCGGATGTCTGGTGATCTTGTAAAGCTGAATACGGCTTCTGCCGCATTATATCGTAGTTATTTGCAGGCTTTGCTGCCGAAAAAGGCCCGACCGGAGCAGGCGCTATTGATGCCATCTTTACAGCTTAACGCGCCCCCGCTCGCCAGCTCGCTGTTGCAACTGCAGCAGTACCGGCAGCTCTGTGGTATCGCGGACGACGGCTTATTGCCATTGTGTTGGCCAAATATTTTAAGTTTCCCATTACAGCTGGCACTGCTCACTGCGCGGCAACTGCCGCTACCGGTGATGGGCTTGTTGCATCTGAGCAATCAGATCCGGCAGTTACAACCGATCCCAGAGCACGCCGCACTCGCGTTCGAGGTGTGCCTGCTGCCGCCACGTCAGGATCGCAAAGGCTTAGTACTGCAGCTGCAAACGTCGGCATATCTGGACGGGGTGTTATGCTGGCAACAACAGGCTGAACACCTGTACCGGCTGGCGTCAACGCCGGCGTCAACCGCGCCGCGGACTGGGGCACAGCTTGTCGTCCCGGCGCAGGCTGAGACGTTGCCACTGGCGTCATTAACCCTGACGACGGCTGATAGCCGGCGTTATGCCAGGCTCTCGGGCGATCTGAATCCTATTCACCTAAGCGGCTGGACAGGCCGTTGCTTCGGCTTACCGGCTGCCATCGCACACGGTATGCATCTTAAAGCTGCCTGTCTGGCCCGACTCACGTCAGCGCAGTCACCCTGTCAGGTGCAGGTACGTTTTCACAAACCGCTGGTGTTGCCCGGGCAGGCGAGCATCCTGCAGCTGCCAGTAAGCGAACCCGGACAGCATTATCAGCTACTGCAAAGGCAGCAGGATAAAGTTCTGCTCAGCGCTAGTATTTTACCGATTTAGGCTTTTACAAAAATTGAGCGATTGGCTAACATCGCAGGCATGAGTATGACACCTGAAGCCCAGCCGCATTTTTGGCAGGTAAGTCCGGATAACCAGACTTACACTGAACTTTGTAACGCTTTATATGAGCGTGAATTACTACGCCTGTCACAAATTCCGGCCGCAGAACTGCCCAGCTTACCGAAAAGGTTAGCCAGCCTGCCGTTTTACATTCGTCGCGCGGCCAGTGCCATAGTGCGCTATCAGCATGAACTGCAACTGGATAGTCAGAATGCGTCCTGGTATGGCCGTCAGCTGAGTCAATGTCCGGCTAATAAACAGCAGGCGGAGCCGATTGCCCGTTTTTACCAGAAAGCGGCCAAGCCGGGTTTAATAGTGCCGATCTATGTAGAAGAAAAAACGCTGGAACATATTATGCTGGACAGTGTCGATGAGGTAGATCTGCAGCAGCAGCGCTTGCATTGTAATCAGCACGGCTGGTTCAGTTTTAGTGGCATGCCACTGGAAGTGAGCAACAGTGACCGCTTCTTACTGAAGCCAGACAAAACGATGATGGCGGCAGCCTGTTGCGGTCATCAGTGGTTAAACCGGCGGAAAACGGAACCACGACTGCTTAGTTTGCGTGAGCTGTTGCTTGCCAGTCGTTTAAACTGGCGCAACTTTGCGCGGCCACACACGGCGCAGAGCAATTGAGATATCGCTTTGCACGCAAGCCAGCAGTCGGCATAATAGTGATGGATTAAGCGAAGAACAAACGCATGCGAATTTTAATAGGTTTTTTATTGCTGGTGCTTGCCGCACTACAATACCGGCTTTGGTTCGGCCAGCTGAGTATTACTGACTATTTACGCCAGCAAGAAGAAATTGCTACCCAACAAGCCAGTAACCAGGAGCTAATCAAACGTAACCGGATGTTGCTGGCAGATGTGAACGACTTGCGTCAGGGGCTGGAGGCGATTGAAGAGCGGGCCCGCAACGAGTTGGGGCTTATCGCCGCTGACGAAGTCTTTTTCCGGATAGTCCCACAGGATCCTTAATGGCAGTACAGGCTTTTCCGGCGATTGCCGCAGTGATTCCGGCCGCTGGGGTCGGGCAGCGTATGCAGGCCGACAAACCGAAACAATATCTGCGCCTGCATGGCAAAACGGTTTTAGAACATAGTGTTCGTCCCTTACTGGCACTGCAGGCAGTTAAGGTTTGTTATCTGGCGCTGAGTGAGCAGGACCCCTATTTTGCCGCTACCGGTTTAACTGATCCGCGCATAGTGCGAGTCAATGGTGGCAGCGAGCGGGTGCATTCGGTATTCAATGCGTTGCAACAGATTGACGCTGCACTCTATCCCTGGGTGCTGGTGCATGATGCAGCCAGGCCTTTGGTCAGAGTCAGTGATATTCAGCTGTTAATTGACCGTTGTCTGGCTGCGGGGCATGGCGGCATTCTGGCGACGCCGGTGCGTGATACCATGAAACGCGGCCGGCAGCTCGTTGATTGCACGGTAGATCGTACCGATCTCTGGCATGCCCTGACACCGCAATTTTTCCCTACCACCGCGCTGAGACAAGCTATCGCTGGCGCCCTGGCGGCCGGGGTAGCAGTGACCGATGAAGCCTCGGCGATGGAATGGGCGCAGCAGCCGGTATTACTGGTGGAAGGCCATAGTGATAATCTGAAAATTACCCGGCCGGCAGATCTGCAACTGGCGGCCTTTTACCTGGAGCAACCTCGATAATGACAATCCGCATTGGCCATGGCTTTGATGTCCATGCTTTCGGTGGTGAAGGCCCGGTCACCCTCGGGGGCGTAAAAATTGACTATCCGCAAGGCCTGATTGCGCACTCGGACGGCGACGTTGTGTTACATGCCTTGTCCGATGCGCTGCTGGGCGCACTGGCGCTGGGCGATATTGGGCACCATTTTCCGGATACCGATGCCGCTTTCAAAGGTATTGATAGCCGGATCTTATTACGGCGGGTGTTTGCCGAGGTGCAACAACGGGGTTATCAGATCGGCAATCTCGATCTGACCGTGATGGCGCAGGCGCCGAAGCTGGCACCGCATGTGCACAGCATGCGTGAGCGTATTGCCGCCGATCTGCAGTGTGATATCAGTCAGGTCAATGTAAAGGCGACGACCACCGAAAAGCTCGGCTTTGTTGGCCGCAAAGAGGGGATCGCGGCGGAAGCAGTGGTGTTGTTGTGTCGTCAATAATACCTACCAGCAACGAGCAGCCCTATCTGTATGCCAAACCAGCAGTGCAGGCGGTGATCCGCACTGAGCCGGCTGACTTTCAGGTGGTAGAAGAGCTGAATTTTGAGCCAAGTGGCAGCGGCGAGCATCTGTTGCTGCAAATTGAGAAAACCGGCCAGAATACCCAGTTTATTGCCCGTGAGCTGGCACGGCTAACCGGTTTGCGGGTGCGGGATATCAGCTATGCCGGTTTAAAAGACCGCCATGCGGTGACCACGCAGTGGTTCTGTTTTAAGTGGCCAATCAAACAAGAGTTGGCCTGGCAAAGCTGGCAGCTGGAAGGCTCGCGGATCTTGCAGGTTGTGCGCCACTACCGCAAATTGCGGCTGGGTGCGTTAAAACGGAACCATTTTACCCTTAGACTACGGCAGGTGAGCGATAGCAGCGGTCTGCTGGCACGACTGCCGCTATTGGCTCAGGGCGTGCCAAACTATTATGGTGAGCAGCGCTTTGGCATTAATGGCGGTAATCTGGCTTTAGCCGAACGTTTGTTTGGCGGCGAAAGTATTCCGGATCGGCAACTGCGAGGTCTGGCCTTGTCAGCCAGCCGGTCTTTTTTGTTTAATCAGGTGATTGCCGGGCGGATCCGGCGCGGTAACTTTGCCCGCCTACTGCCGGGTGATGTGGTCCAGCTGGCGGGCTCGGGGTCAATCTTTGTGGTGGATGAAGTTACGCCAGAGCTGGAGCAGCGGTTGAGTGCACAGGATATCCATCTGACGGCGCCTTTGGTTGGCCTGGGTAAAGCCATGGTGACGGCAGAGGCCGCACTCTTCGAGCAACAGCTGTTAGCGCCCTGGCAGGCCTGGCAGCAGGCGCTGGAGCTGCTTAGAGTACAGGCCGGCCGGCGCAGTATCCGTGTGATCCCCGAGCAGTTGCAGGCGAGCGTGGAGCAGGATGCAGTGGTGCTGCAATTTGCGCTACCCGCCGGCTGCTTTGCTACCAGTGTGCTCAGAGAATTGGTCGAATACCGGGATGCGGCACGCGATATCGCACAAATGGAGTCTTAAATGCGAATTTTACTAAGTAACGATGATGGCGTTTATGCCAAAGGGATCCAGGTGCTGCAGCAGGCATTAATGCAGATCGCCGAGGTCACAACTGTTGGTCCGGATCGCAATTGTAGCGGTGCTTCCAACTCCCTGACCTTACTTAATCCGTTACGTACCCAGCAATTAGAGAATGGTTTTATTGCGGTAAATGGCACCCCGACCGATTGCGTGCATCTGGCCATCAGCCAGTTGCTGGACTTTACGCCGGATCTGGTGGTAGCCGGCATTAATCATGGTGCTAATCTTGGTGACGATGTGCTGTATTCCGGTACCGTGGCCGCGGCAACCGAAGGCCGGCATCTGGGTTTACCAGCGATAGCGGTATCCTTAGCCGGACGGGATGAGCAACATTTTGCCACTGCTGCCCATGTCACGGTGCAGGTGATCCGGCAGTTGAAATCGCATCCGTTACCGGCGGATCAAATTCTGAACATTAATGTTCCGGCTATTCCACTTGCTGAATTAAAAGGCATCCAGGTAACCCGGCTCGGACGGCGGCATAAAGCGGAAACCATGACCAGCACTACTGATCCCTGGGGCCGTAAGATTTATTGGTATGGCTCGCTCGGGCCAGAGCTGGATGCCGGTGAGGGCACCGATTTTTACGCCATCGCTAATGGCTATGCCTCTATTACGCCACTGCATGTCGATATGTCGGCTTACAAGAGCATGGAAACCCTGGCTAACTGGCTGAACGGGATCAGGTTATAGTTATGGCAGTCGTAACCACCCGTAGTGCTCAGGTGTTGGCGCAAAAGCTACAGGCAGAAGGGATCAGTGATCCGAGTGTGCTGTCAGCGATTGCGCAAACACCGCGGCATTTATTTGTCGAGCCGGTGCTGGCGCATAAGGCGTATGAAAACACGGCGCTGCCAATCGGTCAGGGCCAGACTATCTCACAGCCCTATATTGTGGCCCGGATGACCGAGTTACTGCTACAAGGTGGCAGTAGTGGTAAGGTGCTGGAAATTGGCACCGGTTCTGGTTATCAGACGGCGATTTTGGCGCGATTGTTTACCCATGTATGTTCGGTGGAGCGGATCAAGGCGTTACAGTTTCAGGCCAAACGCCGCTTGCAGCAGCAAGATTTACATAATGTGTCGATGAAACATGGTGATGGCTGGCAAGGTTGGCTTAGTAAAAGTCCGTTCGATAGCATTATCGTCACCGCCGCGCCGGTTGAAGTGCCGCAGGCGTTATTGCAGCAACTCACCGATGGCGGACGTTTGGTGATCCCGGTCGGTAACGAGCAGCAGGTACTGAGAGTTTATCAGCGGCACGGTGAAGAATTTCAAAGTCAGGATATCGAGACGGTACGTTTTGTACCTTTAGTACCTGGCGAATTAGCCTGACGGCAAGGATAAGTAAGCAGATGCAGTATTTACAATGGCTGATTAAAGGTATGGCGATGGGCGCTGCCGATGTGGTACCCGGTGTCTCAGGGGGGACTCTGGCCTTTATTTTGGGGATCTATGAGCGCTTATTAGCGGCGATCAGTGCAGTCAATCTGCGGGCGCTGCAATTGTTAGCCCGTGGCCAGCTCAGGGCGTGCTGGCAGCAGATTGATGGCACCTTTTTAGTTTGTTTGTTCGGCGGTGTCTTGCTAAGTATTTTCTCACTGGCATCGCTGATTAGCTGGCTGTTAGAGCACAGGCCGGTGCCGTTGTGGGCATTCTTTAACGGTTTGATCCTGGCGGCCTTACCATTACTGTTGCGATCTGTGCGCTGGACCTTTGGCCGTAGTCTGTTATTTGTTGCCGGGATCTGTCTGGCGGTGCTGATTGGTAGCCTGACGCCAGTGCAGTTTAATCCGGCGGCCTGGATGTTTTTTGTCGCTGGCGCAGTGGCCATTTGTGCCATGATCCTGCCGGGTATTTCGGGTAGCTTTATTCTGCTGATTTCCGGCATGTACGCGCCGGTGCTATTGGCGGTGCGGGAGTTACAACTAGCAATACTGTTGCTGTTTTTGCTGGGCTGTATCAGCGGCTTGCTTGGCTTCTCCCGCTTTTTAAACTGGTTGCTGAAACATTATCATGACGCCACCCTGGCGTTGTTAACCGGTGTGGTAGTCGGTGCTATGTACCGGCTGTGGCCCTGGCAAAGTGCGACGAGCATGTATATGCCCAGTGGTTATGCCGCGACCTTTGGCCAGCATGACTTGCTATTGGCAACTGCTTGTTTTCTGGTGGCTATTCTCGTTATGCTGTTACTGCTTAACCTGGAAAAATTGCTGACTGCTAATAAGGCCGTTAGTACGGGCAATGCTGTTGAACGCAGCAAGGAGTAACTTATCGTTGTCCGCAGCCTGGGAATCGTGATGCCCTCTTACCTGGCAGATAGCACTTTTTGCCGGGTGGTGCTGCTTTTACTTTGTATTTTACTCACCGGCTGTGCCGGCAAGTCCTCACCGGCGCCTGTGACTACGCTGGAGATCCGTCAGCAACAAGCAGCACAGCAGCAACGTACCCAACTAACTGGTAACCAGTATGTGGTGCAGCGTGGTGATACCTTATTTTCGATTGCCTTTCGCGCCGGTCAGGATTACCGGACTTTGGCCAGCCGCAATGGTATAGCTGCGCCTTACACCATTTATCCAGGGCAAATTATCCGCATACAAGGTACTGGTGGCCAAGCTGTTGCCGCTAGCGGAACAAATCCCGCAGCCAGCCGCCCAGCCACTACGACCAGTGCTAAACCAGTTGCAGCTAGCCAGCAAACGGGTTATGGTCAGGCAGGTGCACCTCTGCGCACGCCGCCGCCGGCAGTGGGGCGGGTCAGTTGGCAGTGGCCGATCCGCGGGCCGATATTAGCGCGCTTTTCGACAGCTGAAAGTGGGATTAAAGGGATCCAAATAGGTGGTCGCGATGGTAGCCGGATTAATGCCGCGGCCGATGGTCAAGTGGTGTACGCCGGTAATGCGTTGCGTGGCTATGGTAACTTAATTATCATCAAGCATAACGACGATTACCTGAGCGCCTATGCGCATAACAAGCGGATCTTGGTGAAAGAGCGGCAGGAAGTGAAAGCCGGGCAACAAATTGCAGAGATGGGGGAAACCGATGCGGCCTCAACCCGCTTGCATTTTGAAATTCGTTTTCGTGGTCAGTCGGTCGATCCGCTGCGGTATCTGCCAAAATAGTATACAAATTATTAAAAATAATATTAACATGTGGCATGGATGCGCCGCAGCGGTTTTGAAGCGCTTTAGTTCGGAGTAGATGGATATGACAGCAAAAGACAATGACCTGACTGAATTTAAAGAAGATGAGTTAAACGAAGACAGTTTACTCAGTGATGATGATTTGGATCCGGAATTGCTCGAGCTGTCCGCTGACGAAACGGTGCCTGAAGATCTTTTCGTGCGGGATGACAGCCAGAAAACGCTGGACGCCACGCAAATTTACCTCGGTGAAATCGGCTTTTCGCCGCTGCTAAGTGCCGAAGAAGAAGTTTACTTTGCTCGCTTGGCATTAAAGGGCGATCAGGCCGCCAGAAAGCGGATGATTGAGAGTAACCTGCGGCTAGTAGTGAAAATTGCCCGTCGTTATATCAACCGTGGTTTAGCCTTATTGGATCTGATTGAAGAGGGCAACCTTGGCTTAATCCGCGCGGTAGAGAAATTCGACCCCGAGCGCGGTTTTCGGTTTTCGACTTACGCCACCTGGTGGATCCGCCAGACCATCGAACGCGCGATAATGAACCAAACGCGCACCATCCGCTTACCTATTCATGTAGTGAAAGAGCTCAATATTTATCTGCGCGCTGCCCGCGAATTATCACAAAAGCTGGATCACGAACCGACGCCGGAAGAAATCGCTGCAGCGCTGGATAAGCCGGTAGAAGAAGTACGGAAGATGCTGAAGTTAAATGAAAAAATCACTTCAGTCGATACGCCGGTTGCCGGTGCCTCCGAAAAGCAGTTGCTGGATGTACTGGCCGATGAAAAGGAGCTAGGACCCGAGCTGGAACTACAGGACCAGGATATCCGCCAGCATCTGGTGATCTGGTTGCAGGAGTTAAACCCAAAGCAGCGCGAAGTACTGGCACGACGCTTTGGTTTGCTGGGCTATGAACCCTCAACGCTGGAAGACGTGGGGCATGAAATCGGTCTGACCCGGGAGCGGGTGCGGCAAATTCAGGTTGAAGCCCTGCGTCGGTTGCGGGAAATCGTCACCCACCAGGGGTTAAATATCGAGACGCTATTTCAGGAATAAGCGGTTTTATCAACTATCGTAAAACGCCCCGTCAGGGGCGTTGTCATTTATAACAGCCTGCTGAAGAACCCGTTATTATTGATGTTTTGCGGCAACCTGCTCGGCCTGACGTAAGATCCGCAGCACATTGCCCCCCCAGAGCGCTTCGATTTGTGCTTTGGTATAGCCGCGACGCATCAGCTCCCAGGTCACATTCAGCGTTTCACTGGCATCTTCCCAGCCCTGGACACCGCCACCGCCATCAAAATCCGAGGCAATGCCAACATGTTCGATGCCGAGGCGCTGCACACTATAGTCAATATGATCGGCAAACTGCGCGACAGTGACATCCGGGAACTGCTTACGCAGGCTGGCCAGTTCGGTATCGTAGCTATTGCGGTCCTGTTCGTTGGCATTAGCCCAGCCGTTTGGCAGATATTTCACGCGCAGCTTGCCAATTTCAGCATTGAGCCCCGGATCGAGCTCGGCTACATAGCTGCGAAAGGCAACCATTTGCGCAACACCGCCATTGGCTTTAATCGCATCAAGTTGTTCGTCATCAAGATTACGTAGGTTAGCGTGCACCGACATGGCGCCGGAATGCGACGCGATAACGGGTGCCTTTGACAGCTTAATGGCTTCGAGCATCGACTTTTTACCGACGTGCGACACATCAATCAGAATGCCATAGCGGTTTAGTTCGGCGACGAGTTGCCGGCCCAGCGCCGATAACCCCGGATCCTGCTCAGCGTCATTTAGGTCGCTACGCGGATTTGAACTGCCCGAAAATTGGTTATGACCGATATGGGTAAAGCTCACATAACGAATGCCACGCTCAGCCCATTTCGCGACCTCTTTGACACTGTCGCCGAGCGGATAGGCGTTTTCCATCCCCAGCAGTACAATGCGTTTACCTGCTGCATGCAGGGCTTCAACTTCGGCTGCCGTTTTCGCCAGCCCAACCTGCTCCGGATAGGCACGGATCATCCGCATTATGGCCTGATAGCTATTCTCGGCGGTAGCGGCTGCTTGCTGATAAGCTTCCGCCGTCAAGGCTCCCTGACCCACATAAACAATCAGAAACACGGCATCCAGACCGCCGGCACGCATCTTGGGCAGATCAACCTGGGCTTTGGTAAAGCCACCGGGATCGAGCAGGTGCGTCGCATAGCCACGGCCGATATCGACGTGGGTATCAATGGTCAGAATTTGCTGATGTAAAGCCCGGGCTTCCGCTTCGGTCACGACTTTACTTTGTGCCAGGGCAGTACCACTGAGAGTACCACTGAGCAAGAGGGCGGAGACCAGAGAGGCCAGTTTCGCTAAGCGCATGCTGCATCCTTTTTGTTGTTATTGATAAGATCAGAGAGGCAGGAGCTTAGCGCGGAATCCGCTCTGACAGCAAGCCTTAGCCGCCGTCAGTTCGTCGTGTCAGGCGTTGGGTTAAGACCGTGACGGCCCCGGCCACTAAGCCCCAGAACGCCGAGGCAATGCCAAACAAACTGGCGCCGGATGCGGTGACCAGCAGCGTAATTACGGCGGCTTCCCGATACTCAGCATCGGCAGTACAGCTTTGCAGGTTAGCGGCTATGGTACCCAGCAGCGCCAGCCCGGCCAGCGCGGCTACCATCTCAGTAGGGAAGGCTGCAAACAGCGCGACCACAGTGGCGCCGGCCAGGCCAAACAGCAGATAAAAGATCCCGGCAGCGATGCCGGCAATATAGCGTTTGCTGCTGTCTGGATGCGCTTCATTACCGCTACAGATCGCTGCAGTTATGGCCGCCAGGTTAATCGAAAACGCACCCAGCGGCGCCAGCAGCAGCGTGCTTAGCGCCGTGCTGCTAATCAGTGGCGATACCGGTGTCTGATAACCACTGGCACGTAACACTGCGACACCGGGAATATTTTGTGACGCCATGGTTACCAGCAGCAGCGGTAAGCCAACGCCAAGTAACGCCGATAGCGAAAACGCCGGCGTAACCCATACCGGTGTCGCCAGTGTCAGCTTGACGGCGGAGAGGTCGAGCTCACCGCCGAGCCAAACCAGCAGTAAACCACAGACTAATACTGCCAGGATGGCGTACCGCGGCAGCAGGGCTTTGGCAAGCAGGTAGGTTAAACACATGGCGCCGACCAACAACAGTTGCTGTTGCAGACTGCTAAAGATGGCAAAGCCAAATTGCAGCAGAATGCCGGCCAGCATGGCGCTTGCCAGTGGCAGTGGGATCAGCCGGGTCAGGCGTTCAAACATGCCGCTTAAGCCAATAAGTAGCCCAAGTAATGCAGTAAAGATAAAGACCCCGGTCGCTTCCGCCAGCGTTAAGCCCTGCAGGCTGGTGGCCAGCAGCGCGGCGCCTGGTGTTGACCAGGCGGTAATCACCGGGGCCTTGTAATACCAGGACAGACCAATACAGGTCAGCGCCATCCCTATACCCAGTGCCAATAGCCAGGACGCCATCACGGCGTTGTCGGCACCGGCGGCGGCTGCTGCCTGAAACACAATCGCCACTGAACTGGCAAAGCCAACCAGCACCGCAACAAAACCGGCCACCACGGCCGACAGGCTCCAATCGTTAAGACGCATTCTGCTGCTCATCAAATGTCCAGCTGTTGTTTCAGTTGATACAGATAATCCAACGCCTGGCGGGCACTCAGTTCATCCGGATTAAGTTGACGCAGCTGAGCCAGCAGCGGATGCTCCGGCGCCAGTAATTCCAGTTGGGTCACAGGTTCAGGCGTCGTCGCTGGCCCGTTTTGTTCTAACTGGCGCAGTTTTTGCCGTGCCAGTTGAATCACCGGTCTTGGCACCCCGGCCAGCTGGGCGACCTGCAGGCCAAAACTCTTGCTGGCGGCGCCTTCCTGCACATGATGCATAAATACTATGCCATCACCGTGCTCAACCGCATCCAGATGCACATTGGCGACCGCAGGTAACTGCTGTGCCAGACTGGTCAGTTCAAAATAATGGGTAGCAAACAGGGTTAACGCCTGCAGTTGATTGGCCAGATAATCGGCACAGGCCCAGGCCAGGCTCAGGCCATCATAGGTACTGGTGCCACGGCCAATTTCATCCATCAATACCAGACTTTGTGCCGTAGCATGATGCAGAATGGTTGCGGTTTCCGTCATCTCCACCATAAAGGTCGAGCGGCCGGACGCCAGATCATCAGAGGCGCCAATGCGGGTAAAAATACGGTCGATTGGGCCTATTACCGCCTGCTCTGCCGGCACAAAGCTGCCGATGGCGGCCATTAAGGCAATCAGGGCAGTTTGCCGCATATAGGTTGATTTACCGCCCATATTGGGGCCGGTGATCATCAGCATCCGCCGTGAGGCGTCTAATTGCAACGGATTGGCGATAAAGGGCGCCTTTAGCACCCGCTCCACCACCGGATGCCGCGCCTGGGTCAGCTGAATACCGATCTGCTCAGTTAATAGCGGCCGGCAATACTGATACAGCACCGCACACTCGGCAAAGCTGCAGAGCACATCCAGTTCCGACAAGGCTTGTGCCAGCTGTTGCAGCTGCGCCAGATAAGGGCTCACGGCGTCAAACAGCGCGTCATAGAGCTGTTTTTCCAGCGCCAGCGCCTTACTCTGGCTACCCAGTACCTTATCTTCGTATTCTTTTAGCTCCGGAATAATATAGCGTTCATTATTTTTCAGCGTTTGTCGGCGCACATACTCCGGCGGCACCCTGGTATCAGCGCTGCGACCGGTTTCGATATAAAAACCATGGATCTTGTTAAAGCCGACTTTTAGCGAACTAATACCGGTACGCTCACGCTCACGCAGCTCCAGTTGCTGTAAGTAGTCGGTGGCACCTTCAGCCAGCGCCCGCCATTCATCAAGCTCGGCATCATAGCCCGGAGCAATGACGCCGCCATCACGGATCAGCACCGGTGGTGATTCGACGATAGCGCGTTGTAATAATTCAGCCAGCTCCGGAACCGGCAGGGTGGCCTGCTGATGCTGCTGTAGCAACTGACTTTTGGCATGCAGTAACTGCTGCTGTAGCTCTGGCAGCTCGGTTAGCGCCTGGCGTAGCCGGGCAAAATCGCGGGGCCGGGCGCTGCGCAGCGCCAGCCGGGCCAGGATCCGTTCGATATCGCCGATTTGCTTTAGTGAGGGCTGCAGCGCCTGAAAATCTTCTGTCAGTTCCTGTACCGCATCCAACCGCTGATTAAGCTGAGTGCGGTTACGCAGCGGCGCATGGATCCAGCGCTTTAGTAACCGGGAGCCCATGGCAGTCTGGGTTTTATCCAGCACAGCCGCCAGCGTATGTTCAGTTTGCCCACTTAAGGTATGGGTTAATTCCAGATTGCGGCGGGTGGCCGCATCCAGCACGATAAAATCATCCGGCCGCTCCAGGGCGATACTGCGTAAATGCGGTAACTGAGCGCGCTGGGTATCTTTGACATATTGCATCAGACAGCCGGCGGCCATCAGCGCAACCGGCGCTTCCAACACGCCAAAGCTTTGTAAATCGCGGGTGCCAAATTGCTGGCACAGTAAGCGCTCGGCACTGGCCAGTTCAAACTCCCATACCGGACGGCGGCGGGCGCCTTTGCGTTCGGTCAGGTGCGGTAGACTAAAATTTTCCGGATAGAGCAATTCGGCCGGATTCAGCCGTTGCAGCAAGGCGGCCAAATCATCGGCATGACTGACCTGATTCAGCAAAAAACGGCCGCTGGTCAGATCCAGTTGCGCCAGACCAAAGTGGTTGCGACTCTCACAGATGGCACAGAGTAAATTATCCTGCCGCTCATTCAGTAACGCTTCGTCGGTCACGGTGCCCGGGGTAACAATCCGCACCACCTTGCGTTCTACCGGCCCCTTACTGGTCGCCGGATCGCCAATCTGTTCGCAAATGGCGACCGACTCACCCAATTGCACCAGACGCGCCAGATAACCCTCAACGGCATGATAGGGCACACCGGCCATCGGGATTGGTTCACCGGCGCTTTGACCGCGTTTGGTCAGCGAAATATCTAACAGGGCGGCAGCCTTTTTCGCATCTTCATAAAAAAGTTCGTAAAAATCACCCATCCGGTAAAACAATAAGATCTGCGGATGCTGGCTTTTCAGTGCCAGATATTGCTGCATCATCGGGGTATGATTGCTTAACGCTTGCTCCGGTTTCTGGTCTGACGGCATAATGGTGCTAACACTTCCTGTTGGATCAAATATGACAGCGGAAACAACAAGCTTAGCGCTTGCCACTGAACTAGGGCAGCTATTATTACGGAAAAAAGCCAGTATCACCACTGCAGAATCCTGCACCGGTGGTGGGGTTGCCTACTGGCTGACCGCAGTAGCCGGCAGCTCAGCCTATGTTGACCGCAGCTTTGTTACCTACAGCAATAAAGCCAAGCAGCAGTTGTTAGGGGTGCGCAGCGCAACGCTATTACAATATGGCGCTGTCAGTGAGCAAACGGTAGCCGAGATGGCCAGTGGCGCAGCCCAGGCGGCGGGCGCCAGCATTGCGATTGCCATCTCCGGCATTGCTGGCCCTACCGGTGGCACGGCAAAGAAGCCAGTCGGCACTGTCTGTTTCGGTTTTAGTATCGACGGGACGGTCAGCACTCAGCAATTGCATTTTGCTGGCGACCGGCAGCAGATCCGCCAGCAAGCGATTGAACATGCGCTCAGACAATGCATCTTGTTATTGACAGCCCCAACAAACTAGACTACTGTATGCTCATACAGTTGTTAAAGGCTTAACCTAATTTTTCCGGAGCGACCAATGGACGACAACAAACAAAAGGCATTAAGTGCGGCACTAAGCCAGATCGAACGCCAGTTCGGTAAAGGTTCTATTATGCGGCTGGGCGACAGCACTGCCCTGGATATTGAAGCGGTATCCACCGGCTCACTGGGGCTGGATATTGCACTGGGCATTGGCGGCTTACCTTATGGCCGGATTGTGGAAATTTATGGTCCTGAGTCCTCCGGTAAAACCACCTTAACGCTGCAGGTGATTGCCGAAGCACAGCGTAGCGGTAAAACCTGTGCCTTTATCGATGCCGAACATGCGTTGGATCCGGTGTATGCGAAGAAATTAGGCGTTGATGTCGATAAGCTGTTAGTTTCTCAGCCAGATACCGGTGAGCAGGCACTGGAAATCTGCGACATGCTGGTACGCTCTGCCGCCGTAGACGTGGTGATCGTGGACTCCGTCGCTGCCTTAACGCCGAAAGCAGAAATTGAAGGTGACATGGGTGACAGCCATATGGGTTTACAGGCCCGCTTAATGTCACAGGCACTGCGTAAACTGACGGCTAATATCAAACGCTCCAATACCCTGTGTATCTTTATCAACCAGATCCGGATGAAGATCGGTGTAATGTTTGGTAACCCGGAAACCACCACCGGCGGTAATGCGCTGAAATTCTATGCCTCAGTACGTTTAGATATCCGGCGTATTGGCTCGGTAAAAGAAGGCGATGAAATTACCGGTAACGAAACCCGGGTTAAGGTAGTAAAAAACAAAGTGGCACCGCCATTCAAACAAGCTGAATTTATTATTCAATATGGCGCCGGTATCAACAAACTGGGTGAGTTGATTGATCTGGGCGTACAGCAAGGCTTAGTCGATAAGTCTGGCGCCTGGTACGCCTATCAGGGCAATAAGATTGGTCAGGGTAAAGCCAATGCGATGAAGTTTTTGCAGGATAACCCGGCGGTGGCAGATGAAATTGAAAAAGAGCTGCGGGCACGGCTGTTATTAAAACC
>DAIOUM010000001.1:118563-122226 GCA_036759505.1 Alishewanella sp.
CGGCGGTGGCAGATGAAATTGAAAAAGAGCTGCGGGCACGGCTGTTATTAAAACCGGGCGAAGCGGTGGCAGTGGATGATGTGATGGAGATGCCGGAGCCGGAAGAGCTATAAGCCTTACCACAGCGTCTCGCTTTTCAGGACTCCGGTCGCAAAAATGCACCGGAGTTTTGTTTTTAGCGGGATTAACTCAGACATTAGCCATCAACACTTTACAGCCGTCGAAAGACGGCTGTTGCTTTTCTGGCATAGTACGGCATAATACGCCTTATTTAGACGTCTAAACGTATAGAAGTTATCAGTAGTGCCAGCTGACTAACCAGACTCAGGTTCAGCATGGTGCTAGCCAAAGGCGGAGCCAGCTATGCCTATTAAAGTGATTGACCAGTTACCTGCAGTAGAAGCCTTATCAGCAGAGAATGTCTTTGTAATGACCGAGAGCCGGGCGGCAGCCCAGGATATCCGGCCATTACGGATCGCGATTCTGAATTTAATGCCCAATAAAATTGTGACTGAAATTCAGTTACTACGTTTATTAGCGAATAGCCCGCTGCAGCTGGATATTGAGCTGATCCGCATCGATGATCATGTCAGTAAACATACACCGGAGAGCCATTTAAACTGCTTCTATCGTTACTTTTCTGATGTGCAGGGGCAGAAATATGATGGTCTGATTATTACCGGAGCGCCATTGGGATTAGTTGATTATGAGGATGTCACCTACTGGCAGCAGTTTGGTGAAATTCTGCGCTGGGCGGATACCCATGTTACCTCGACGCTGTTTTTATGTTGGGCCGCCCATGCTGCGCTGTATCATTACTATGGCTTACAGCGGGAAATTCGCGGCGAGAAATTATCCGGTGTTTACTGGCAAGACGTAGTACAGCCGTTTAGCCCGCTGCTGCGCGGCTTTGACCAGCAATTTCTGGTACCACATTCACGTTATGCGCAGGTGCCAAAACAAAAATACCAACAGCATGATGATTTGCATATCCTGGCTGAAGCCGATGTCACCGGGGCCTACTTGTTGCAAAACAGCAGTGGCAGCCGGATCTTTGTTACCGGGCACCCGGAGTATGATCTGACCACGCTGGATGATGAGTATCAACGTGACCTGGCGGCCGGTTTGGCGCCGCGTTTACCGGAAAACTACTACCGGAATAATGATCCGGCCCAGGGGCCGCTAAAATTATGGCAGGCGCACGCCTTTTTATTATTCAGTAACTGGTTAAACTATTACGTTTACCAGGCTACGCCCTTTGACCTGAATCAGATAGGCAACAGTTAATGACAAAGCTTCGTTTAACGCCACAGCAACTACGCCAGCTGCTGGCCTCACGTATTTTGGTGCTGGATGGCGCTATGGGCACCATGATCCAACAACACCGCCTGGATGAAGCCGGTTATCGCGGCGCTGAGTTCGCCGATTGGCCGTGCGATCTCAAAGGTAACAACGATTTGTTAGTGCTTACTCAACCGGAACTCATTGCCGATATTCACCGGCAATACTTGTTGGCCGGGGCGGACATTATTGAGACCAATACCTTTAACGCCACTACCATTGCGATGCATGATTATCAGATGGCGCACCTGTCAGAGCGCATCAATCGTGAGGCGGCGGCACTGGCGCGGCGGGTTTGTGACGAAGTCACAGCTCAGCAACCCGACAAACCCCGTTTTGTCGCCGGTGTGTTAGGACCCACTAACCGTACTGCCTCGATTTCGCCAGACGTTAACGATCCGGGATTTCGCAATGTCAGCTTTGATGAGTTAGTGCTGGCTTACAAGGAATCGACCCGGGCGCTGATTGCAGGTGGCGCCGATATTATTATGCTGGAAACCATTTTCGATACGCTGAATGCCAAGGCCGCAGCCTTTGCCGTGTTGGAGGTGTTTGAAGAGCTGCAGCTGGAGTTACCGGTGATGATCTCGGGTACCATCACCGATGCCTCGGGCCGCACGTTGTCCGGCCAAACGACCGAAGCTTTTTATTACTCGCTGGCGCATGTCAAGCCAGTGACCTTTGGCCTGAACTGTGCGTTGGGGCCGGATTTGCTGCGTCCTTATGTCGAAACCCTGGCCACCATTTCCGAAGCTTATGTTTCGGTGCACCCGAATGCCGGTTTGCCGAATGAGTTTGGCGAATACGATTTAGGCGCTGAGGCGATGGCAGCAGAAATTGCTGATTGGGCCAAACAGGGCTTTTTAAATATCGTCGGTGGCTGCTGTGGCACTACGCCAGAGCATATTAAAGCCATTGCTGAGGCGGTAAAAGATGCGCCGCCGCGGCAACCGAAAGCGGCCGATCATAGTTTTCATCTGGCCGGCTTAGAAGCCTTTGCGGTGGAGTGGTAATGCAACAGCAGGCACGATTTATCAATATCGGCGAGCGGACTAATGTTACCGGCTCGGCGAAATTTAAAAAACTGATTTTAAAAGGCGATTATGAGGCGGCGCTGGATGTGGCGCGGCAACAGGTTGAAAACGGCGCCCAGATCATCGACATCAATATGGATGAGGCCATGTTGGACAGCAAGGCCGCTATGGTGCGCTATTTAACGCTGCTGGCAGCAGAGCCGGATATCGCCCGGGTGCCGATTATGGTCGACTCCTCGAAGTGGGAAGTGATCGAAGCGGCGTTAAAGTGTATTCAGGGTAAGGCGGTAGTGAACTCGATTTCGCTGAAAGAAGGTGAAGCGAGCTTTTTACAGCAGGCAAAGTTGTTGCGCCGCTATGGCGCGGCTGTGGTGGTGATGGCGTTTGACGAGGTGGGGCAAGCTGATACCAAGGCCCGCAAAGTTGAAATCTGTCAGCGCGCTTATCAGATCCTGACTGAGCAAATTGGCTTTCCGCCTGAAGATATCATTTTTGACCCCAATATTTTCGCGGTGGCTACCGGTATTGAAGAGCACAACAACTACGCGGTGGACTTTATTGAGGCGACCCGAGAAATCAAGCGCCTTTGCCCTTATGCCAAGATTTCCGGCGGCGTCTCCAATGTGTCGTTTTCGTTTCGTGGTAACGATCCGGTGCGCGAAGCCATCCACTCAGTATTTTTATACCATGCTATTGCGGCCGGTATGGATATGGGCATCGTTAATGCGGGTCAGCTGGCGGTGTATGATGATATCCCGCCCTTGCTAAGAGAGCGGGTAGAGGATGTGATTCTAAATCGTCGTCCGGATGCCACCGAACGCTTGTTAGAGATTGCCGCGCAATTTAAAGGCGACGGCAGTGTCGCCGAGAAAGTGGACGATGCCTGGCGCAGCCTACCGGTAAATAAGCGGCTGGAGCATGCGCTGGTAAAAGGCATTACTGATTTTATTGATCAGGACACTGAAGAAGCCCGGCAGCAGGCTGACAAACCTTTACATGTGATTGAAGGCCCGCTGATGGATGGCATGAACGTAGTCGGCGATCTGTTTGGTGAAGGTAAGATGTTTCTGCCGCAGGTCGTCAAGTCAGCACGGGTGATGAAAAAAGCTGTTGCTTACCTGCAACCCTATATTGAGCAGGAGAAAGCCGGTGGCCGGGCACAGGGTAAAATTCTGCTGGCAACGGTAAAAGGCGATGTGCACGATATCGGCAAAAATATCGTCGGCGTGGTGTTGCAGTGTAATAACTTTGAAGTGATCGATCTGGGTGTGATGGTGTCCTGCGCTGA
>DAIOUM010000001.1:122326-131925 GCA_036759505.1 Alishewanella sp.
TGCAGTGTAATAACTTTGAAGTGATCGATCTGGGTGTGATGGTGTCCTGCGCTGAGATCCTGCGCGTAGCCAAAGAGCAACAGGTTGATGTCATTGGTTTATCTGGTCTTATTACGCCGTCACTGGATGAAATGGTGCATGTTGCCAAAGAAATGACCCGGCTCGGTTTTACCATTCCGTTGTTAATCGGCGGCGCAACCACCTCCAAGGCGCACACCGCAGTCAAGATCGCGCCGCATTATGCGCATGGCGTGGTCTACGTACCCAATGCCTCGCGGAGCGTATCTGTGGTGCAATCCCTGATCAGTGCCGAACAAAAACCGGCCTATCTGGCACGGGTGGCAGAAGAATACCGTATTGCGGTGGAGCAGCATCAGCGCAGCCGGCCCGGTGAGCGGATGCTGAGTCTGGCCGAGGCACGGCAGAATAAATTCCCGCTGGATTTAACGAAAGTAGCGCCGGCGCCGAAACAGCCTGGTGTGCATTACTGGCAGCAGGTTGATTTACAGGTACTGCGCGACTACATCGACTGGACACCGTTTTTCCTGACCTGGCAGCTGTCCGGTAAGTTTCCGGCGATTTTGCAACATGCTGAAGTTGGGCTGGAAGCGCGGAAGCTGTATCAGGATGCCAATGCGCTACTGGATCAGATGATCAAAGATAACCTGATTAGTGGTAAAGCAGCCTTTGGTTTTTTCCCGGCCAATAGTGATGGCGATGATATTATCATCTACCAGGATGACAGCCGCACCACCGAGCGCTGCCGCCTGTATAATCTGCGACAGCAACTGGCGCTACGGAATAACGCACCGAACTGCAGTCTGGCAGATTTTGTTGCCCCTGTTGGCTCCGGTATTGCTGATTATGTGGGTGCCTTTGCGGTGACTACCGGCTTTGGTGCTGATGAGCTGGCGGCACAGTATGCGGCAGCGCATGATGATTACAATAGCATTATGGTCAAGGCGCTGGCCGATCGTCTGGCGGAAGCGCTGGCGGAGTATCTGCATTTAAAAGTACGGCGCGAATATTGGGGCTATGCCGCCAATGAGCAGCTGGATAATGAACAACTGATCCGCGAGCTGTATCAGGGGATCCGACCCGCGCCCGGCTATCCGGCCTGCCCGGAACATACCGAGAAAGGCACCTTATTTCAGCTATTGGATGTGCCGGCGCAAATTCAGATGCAGCTCACCGAAAGCTATGCCATGTGGCCCGGCGCCGCGGTCAGTGGCTGGTACTTCGCCCACCCGGACAGCAAATATTTTGCCGTCAGTAAAATCGACCGTGATCAGCTGGCGGACTACGCACAGCGCAAAGGCTGGAGCGAGCAACAGGCCGAAAGCTGGCTGGCGCCGAATCTGCGCTAGCGCAAAAACTTGGCCAGCTGTTGTTGCAGACTGGCAAGGCTGAATGGCTTGGTCAGCATATCATCAAACTGCAGCTGACCTTGCCGCTCACCCAGTTGCACTGCAGTATGGCCGGTGACAGCGATCACTGGCAGCTGCTGCCGCCCTGGCAACTGACGGATCGCCTGCAAGGTTTGATAGCCGTTCATCGCCGGCATCTCAATATCCAGCAGCACTAAAGACACCTGCCGCTGTGCTAGCAGCTGCAGCGCCTCTTCGCCGCTACTGGCAACCAGACAGGGATACCCCAGTTTATCCAGCATCAGTTTCAGTAATTGCTGATTGTAATAGTTGTCATCGACGACTAGCAGCGGGTTGCCGTCATAGGGTTCAGCGCTAATCAGCGATGGCTCCGCAGAGGCTTCGCTACTGTGAGGATTGGCCGCAGGCAGTTTTGCCTTGCTAAAGTAAGCCGTAAAGCTCACCGTCGTGCCGATACCGGGTTGGCTTTGTAATTGGATTTGGCCGTGCATCAGCTCAACCAAACGCTTACTAATTGCCAGTCCAAGACCAGTGCCCCCATACTGGCGGCTAATACTCTGATCTCCCTGATTAAAAGCCTGGAACAGCTGCTGTTGTTGTGTCTCGCTAATACCGATACCGGTATCGGCCAGACTGAACAGCAGGCACAGCCGCTCGTCAGAGGCCGCCAGCGGACTGATTGTCAGCCGGATAGCGCCACGTTCAGTAAATTTAACCGCATTGCTCAGCAGATTAATCAACACCTGACTCAAACGCAGTGGATCGCCAACCAGCTGTGCCGGCAGATCCGGCGCCAGATTTAGTTGTAATGGCAGTTTTTTGTCGGCTAACTGTGCGCTGAACAAGGTAACGACCTGCTCAATACAGTCCTGCAATTTAAATGGCAGTTGTTCCAACTGAATTTTCCCGGCTTCGGCTTTAGAGAAATCCAGTAGGTCATTAATTATGCTGGACAGTATTTTCCCGGCATTACGGATCCGCCCCAGATACAGTTGTTTATCGCTAATGGCTTTGCTCTGCTGTGCCAGTTCGGCGAAACCCAGTACAGCATTAAGTGGCGTGCGTAATTCATGGCTGATATTGGCCAGAAACTGGCTTTTGGCCTGAGTGGCCGCTTCGGCTCGTTGTCGAGCGATCTCCAACTCCGATAAGGTCTGTTGCAGATGTTCTGTACGCTGGGAAACTAAGTCTGCCAGACGCTGCTGCTCGCTTAGCAGACTATGTGTTCGCCATTTCATCAGTAACAACACCGCTAAAATCGCCAGAAAAATTAAAGCAGCATAGAACCAGAGGCTCTGGTACCAGGGCGCGAGGATCTTAAAATGTAGTGCGTCGGCGCTGCTTATTTGACCGGCAGCATTACGGGCGCGAATTTCAAATCGATATTCACCCGCCGACAGATTAGTGTAATCGCGATAGGGTTCCTGGCTCCAATTTGACCAATTTTCATCGTGCCCAAAAAGTCGGACTTGCAACTGCTCGGCTTGTAAATGGTCGAAGTTCGGACTGCTGTAACTGAAACGTAAATTGTTCTGTTCGGGCTGCAAAGTCAGTTGGACTGGTAGGGGGCCGCCATCATAGATTCGGGTACCGTCACTGCTGCTAAGTTGCCGTAACAGGGGAGGCTTAGGCTGCTGTGCCTGAAACTGGTCTGCAACAAAACGAAACAGCCCCTCGGCACCGCCAAACCAAATCAATTGCTGGTCCAGCAGTATCGTATCCAGCGGAATATCAGCCAGTGGTTGCAAGCTACTGGTCGTCCACTGATAACTACCGTCTGCTCTAGGGAGCGCCACGCCAGCATGACGGGTACCGGCAAGGTTATCCCAAATTAGCATCCAAAGTCTGCCTGCATGATCCATGACCGGATTGCGGATCCAAGGTTGCTCTGGACTAAACAAAGCGCCGAATTTTGGGTCCAGTTTGAAATTTCCCACTGCCGGATCAAACCGGAATAAACCGCGAACAGTCGCGAAAACAAGCTCATCCTGCAGCAGGTATACGCTGTTACGGTTTAAACTGGGTAGGCCGTGACTTTTATCATAATGGTTTATCGGTAAAGGTACTGAGCCACCGCCTTGCCAGTTTGCCGGCAGTTGTAAGCGATAAACGCCATGAGCCAGGGTGCCGAGCCACAGCTCACCTTTAGCTGTCTCAATAATGGAGTTGAGGTTGCCGCTAATGCCGGGTACCACCCCTTCATCAATCCATTGGTTGGCGTCCCACCGCATAGTTGCCAGCCCATTTTGTAAGCCGATATATACCCGCTCTGGTGTGACTTTAGAGCGTACCAATACCTTTGATGCTAATTCAGAGCGGCGTATTAATTCAGGTCCCGTTGGCTCCAGGCGATACACGCCGCCATTAGTTGCTGCCAGCAACTGTGAGTCAAAACTTAAAAAGTCCCAGCTTTGTTGCCGGATCGGCTCAACCCGTCTGAAATAGGCGTCCAGATTATCGGCTTGCTCCAGCCTGAATAAGCCCAGACTGGTACCGGCGTAAAGATGTTGCTGGTGACGGTGAACCGCAAAGACGTTACCCTCTAAACCCCTGGCACTGTTAAAAACCGATAGCGCTGAACCCAGGGCAATGCGGGCTAAACCATGATCCAGTGCCAGCCAAAGTCCGGCCTGGTGATCCTGTGCCATGGCACGTACATTCTGGTCGTGCAGGCCAGAGGCCTTGGTAATTCGATCAACCAGCCGTCCGTCACGGTCGAGAATAAACAGGCCACCAAGCACAGTGCCAATCGCAAAATGACCATTTTGCAGGGTTAAACCGCTGTAAACTTGAGCTTGTTGCAGTTGCAGGTCAACGGCGGTTGACCATGGACTGATCTGACCGTCTCGCCAGAGAAAGAAGCCGTGGTCGCGGGTACCAATTAATAGTGTTTGTTCGTCAAAGGCTTCGAGAAAGAATACAGCTTTGTCGCGGAAAAAGTCACCCTTTGCTAGTGGCACAAATCCTTGGTTCTGCCATTCCAGTAACCCTTGCTGCTGATCGCGGATCAGTAAACGTTGCTGAACCCAGAAGGCTTTCAGAAAGGCACTGTCGGTAGTCCAGATGCGAAACTGTTGCTGCTGCCATTGCAGCACATATTGCCGACTGATAAAAAAGACCCCATCTGGGGTAACAAAGGTTTGCCGCACGTCCTGAAAATCACGATAGCTCTCGGGTAGCTCAGACGTCAGCGAGACATAATGCCGGCCACCGCTCTGCGGTGCCGTCAGATAACCGACTTCCCCTTTGGCGCCAACATAGATCCGTTCATCTGGTGCCAGGGCCAGGGAGCGGGCAACCGATTTATTCGCAGTTTGAATGGTGCGCCAGTTTACGCCATCGTATTCGAGGATGCCGACGTTATTGGCAACATAAATTAAGCCGGAGCTATCTTGCAGTAATGCCCAATTCTGAGTTCCCGCCGCATAATCTTTAGGTTTGAAATTCTGTAGCAGTGGGATGCCCTGGCTATGCAGCAGGGCGGCATAGCCGCTGGACACACTGCCAGTCAAGAGCAGCAGGCAGATCAGCAAAGTGCGCAACAAGATGAACTCCGTTTCTGTGAGCAACAAATCAACAACGGCATCTTAACGCTTATCGCCGGTGCTGTCAGCCTGCGGGCCGGATTTCGTTCTTTAGCCGGCTTTTTCCACAGAACAGGCTCTTAATTGTGCAGCGTTTGCAGTATGATAACGCTATTTTTCGGCGCGACGCTGAACTAAACTGTGGAGCAAGAGTGGAAAAGCCGTTTCAGATAAAATTGATTATCAGACGCTTACCGGCCAATGCGGCTATCGGCTGGATTAAGCAGGCCTGGGAAATCTTTAAACAATACCCTCTGGTATTTATTCAAATGCTGTTGCTGACCTTCGTCTTCACATTTCTGGCGGCGCAATTTACGCTGACATTTATCATTGCTGTTTTTGCCAGCCCCTTTCTGACGGCTGGACTCTACGGCGCCATTGTTGGCGTTCAGCAACAGCAAAAAATTGATATTATGTGGCTGTTCAAGCCATTTCAGCAGCCGTTCTGCCGGCAAATCCTGATTATGATTGCGGCGTTAAATTTTCTGCTCAGTGTGCCGTTAATGCACTTCCGGGAACATCTGTACACAGCGATGGTGAATGCCCAACAAAGCGGTGAGCAAGAGCCCTTGTTACTGCTGCAGATGATTTTGTTAGTCGCAGGCTTGTTAATTACGACCATGCTGTTTGCCTACGCCGTTGCTATTGCTTACTTTTTGAAAGAGCAACGGGTGTTATTAATTTTACAGGCCAGTTTTCTGGCGTGTTGGCGCAATATACCGGCGTTGTTGTTATTTGGCTTACTCAGCTTAGGCTTGTTATTGTTAACGGTACCCACCATGTTACTGGGATTAATTGTCGTGGTGCCGCTATTGAACATTGCGTTCTTTCTGTCGTTTAACGAATTGTTTGCGTTAAAACTGGCGGCGGGCAAGGACGCAGTGCTGGAAGTCTGAGTATGGACACCCTGGCAGCCTGGCGCAAAACGGCGATCGGTTGGTTAAGCCGCCGGGAGCATAGCCGGGCCGAGCTGAAACAAAAGCTCCTGCAAAAAGGCGCTTCGGGCGCAGAAGCCGACACAGTACTGGAGTGGTGTCAGCAGCAAGGCTATCAGAATGAACAACGTTTTCTGGAAATGCTACTGCGTAGTCGCTGTCGCCAGGGCTATGGTTATCAGTATATTGTGCAGGAAGCACGGCAGCATCAGATCACCGCAGCTGAGCTGAGCGCGCTGGCGGAGCAGTTGGAAATAGATTGGTGGGCCCAGGCCGAAGCCGCCTATCAGAAAAAATTTGCTGATAAAGCGATTGCTGATTATCAGGATAAAATGAAGCGTATGGCGTATCTGCAGCGTCGCGGTTTTAGCAGCGAGCAGATCCGTGCTGTGTTAGGTAATAATAGCTGATTAATTAAACAGGATTTTTCATGAGTATGACATCCGCCGCAATCCGGCAAGCCTTTTTAGACTTCTTTGCCAGTAAAGCGCACAGCGTAGTGCCAAGCAGTTCGCTGATCCCCGGCAACGATGCCACCCTGCTATTTACCAATGCCGGCATGGTGCAGTTTAAAGATGTATTTCTGGGCCAGGATCAACGTAGCTATAGCCGCGCCGTATCGGCACAGCGCTGTGTGCGCGCCGGCGGTAAACATAACGACCTGGAAAACGTCGGTTATACCGCCCGTCACCATACCTTTTTCGAAATGCTGGGTAACTTTAGTTTCGGCGATTACTTTAAACAGGATGCGATTCGTTACGCCTGGGAGTTTTTAACCGAGGTGGTAAAACTACCGAAACAGCGGTTACTGGTCACTGTCTATGCCACGGACGATGAAGCCTACAATATCTGGTTAAATGAGATTGGCGTACCCGCTGACCGGATTATCCGCATTGGTGATAACAAGGGTGCACCCTATGCCTCAGATAACTTCTGGGCGATGGGTGATACCGGCCCTTGTGGTCCTTGTACTGAAATCTTCTATGACCACGGCGAGCATATCTGGGGTGGCCCGCCGGGCTCTGCGGAAGAAGATGGCGATCGTTTTATCGAGATCTGGAATATCGTCTTTATGCAGTTTAACCGCCTGGCCAGCGGTGAAATGCAACCCTTACCAAAACCCAGTGTCGACACCGGTATGGGGCTGGAGCGGATCGCCGCCATTTTGCAGCACGTACACAGCAACTATGAAATTGATACCTTTGTTGCCCTGATTAAAGCCGCCGCTGAGGCAACCGGCGCCACCGATCTGACGGATAAATCACTGCGCGTAGTGGCTGATCATATCCGCAGCTGTACTTTCCTGATTGTTGACGGCGTTATGCCTTCGAACGAAGGCCGCGGCTATGTCTTGCGTCGGATTATTCGCCGTGCAGTGCGTCATGGTAACAAGCTGGGAGCCAAGGGCGCCTTCTTCTATAAACTGGTGGCTGCCCTGGTGGCGCAAATGGGTGACGCTTACCCGGAGCTGCGTAGTAAACAGGCCATCGTGGAAAAAGCGCTGCAGCAGGAAGAGGAACAGTTTGGCAAAACGCTGGAGCGGGGCTTACAGATCCTGGATGAAGAGCTGGCAGGCCTTGTCGGCACAGAAATTCCTGGCGCGCTGGTGTTTAAACTGTACGATACCTACGGCTTCCCGGTAGACCTGACCAATGACGTGGCACGTGAGCGTGGCCTGAGCATTGACCAGGCGGGTTTTGATGCTGCTATGGCAGAGCAACGCAAGCGTGCGCAGCAAGCCAGTAACTTTGGTCTGGACTATAATCAGCAACTGACATCAGCGGTACAGACTGGCTTTACCGGTTACACCGAGCACTTTGGTAATGCCAGAGTACAGGAAATTATCAAAGAAGGTCAGCAGGTAAAAAGCTTGGCCGCAGGTGAAACCGGTTTGGTGATCCTGGATAGCACGCCGTTCTATGCCGAATCAGGTGGTCAGATTGGCGACACCGGTAGCTTTAAACTGCAGAACGGTGCTGTGTTGGCGGTACTGGATACGCAAAAGATTGCCAAAGCCTTCGCCCATAAGGTTGAAGCGAGTAGCGAGCTAAAGGTCGGAGATCAGGTTGAAGCGACTATTGATCTGGCGCGGCGTAATGCCATTCGTAAAAACCACTCGGCAACCCACTTATTACATGCCGCCTTGCGTAAAGTACTGGGCGAGCATGTTACCCAAAAGGGCTCGCTGGTTGGCCCGGAGCGGTTGCGCTTTGACTTCTCGCATTTTGAAGCGGTAAAACCCGCTGAGCTGCAGCAATTGGAGCAAATGGTTAACGAGCAAATCCAACTGAACCTGCCACTGCTGACGCGCGTAATGCCTATTGAAGCGGCAAAAGCAGCTGGCGCCATGGCGCTGTTCGGTGAGAAGTATGACGACGAAGTGCGGGTGCTGAGCATGGGCGAGTTCTCAATTGAACTCTGTGGTGGTACACACGTCGAACGCACAGGTGACATTGGTTTCTTTAAAATTGTCAGCGAAGGCGGTATCGCCTCAGGCGTGCGCCGGATTGAAGCCGTTAGTGGCCCGGCAGCTATTCAGTACTTGCAGCAGTTAGATCTGCAAATCAGTCAGGCTGCCAGCCTGTTGAAAGGTGATGCCTTTAGTCTGGCCGAGCGGGTACAGCAAACGCTGGATCGCAGCAAGCAGCTGGAAAAAGAGATCGAGCAATTAAAGGCCAAGTTGGCCAGTTATGCCGGGGCTTCGTTAACGGCGAATGTGCAGCAAGTGGGTGAGGTTAAGGTGCTGGTGCAACAGCTGGATCAAACCGATCCCAAAGCACTGCGGACTCTGCTGGATGAGTTGAAGAATAAACTCGGCTCATCAGTGGTGTTACTGGCCACCGTGAATGATGACAAAGTCAGTTTAATTGCAGGTGTTAGTAGTGATTTAACTGCTAAGGTGCATGCCGGTCAATTGGTTGGCTGGGCAGCCGGTCAGCTCGGCGGTAAAGGCGGTGGTCGGCCAGATATGGCGCAGGCTGGTGGCACCGATACTACAGCACTACCGGCCGTATTAAAGGCGGCATTCGACTATATTAGTGAGCGGCTGTAAGCAGTTAACGGTATAATCGGATATAAGAAAAGTTTCAAATACACTGGCGCTGAGCTATGATTCAGCGCTAATCTTATAACAGCACAGAGACAGAGCTCTGTGGTGACAGGCAAAGGAGCAATCGCATGCTAATTCTGACGCGTCGAGTGGGTGAAACCCTGATGATCGGTGACGAAGTAACCGTTACTGTTCTGGGTGTAAAAGGTAATCAGGTACGGATTGGCGTTAATGCGCCGAAAGATATTTCAGTTCACCGTGAAGAAATTTATATGCGGATCCAAGCTGAAAAAGATACCAATGGCGGTAATTTCAGCGAAGGTGAATAGGCCTCGTCCTGCATTTCTGTAGTGTTAAAATCGTTATTTTGCCGCTTTTAAGTCAATTAAACAGCGAATTGCTTAAAAGCTCGGCAAACACACTGTACGTTTCTAAAAATAGTTTGACTTATTTTCCTGAGACATTAATATACACGCCGCAACACAGCGCGGAGATGTGGCCGAGTGGCTGAAGGCGCACCCCTGCTAAGGGTGTATAGGGGAAACTCTATCGAGGGTTCGAATCCCTCCATCTCCGCCATTTCTCGGAATGGACGCGTAGCTCAGCTGGATAGAGTACTCGGCTACGAACCGAGCGGTCGGAG
>DAIOUM010000002.1:0-9591 GCA_036759505.1 Alishewanella sp.
GGCGCCGGTAAATCCACACTAATCAAATTACTCAGTGGTGAGCTACCGCCACTGGCTGGTGAACTCTGGTATGCCAGTGGCGTTAGTCTTGGTTATTTTGCCCAGCACCAACTGGAAACCCTCAGACCGCAAGATTCGCCACTGCAGCATCTGGTACGACTGGACCCGCAGGTTCCTGAGCAGAAGCTACGTGATTTTCTTGGTGGTTTTGGTTTTCACGGCGAT
This sequence comes from Alishewanella sp., assembly GCA_036759505.1. GTDB lineage: Bacteria > Pseudomonadota > Gammaproteobacteria > Enterobacterales > Alteromonadaceae > Alishewanella. The sequence goes on from DAIOUM010000002.1 coordinate 226, forward strand.
AAAGCGCTGGAACCCTGTGCGCCTTTCTCCGGCGGCGAAAAGGCTCGCCTGGTGCTGGCGTTATTGGTGTATCAGCGCCCGAATTTGCTGTTGCTGGACGAACCGACTAACCATTTGGATCTGGAAATGCGCGAAGCCATAGTAATGGCGCTGCAGGATTTTGCCGGTGCCATAGTAGTGGTATCGCACGACCGTCACTTGCTGACCAGCACCACTGACGAATTTTATTTAGTGGCTAATGGCAAAGTCGCACCCTTCGATGGCGACTTGCAGGACTATTACCAGTGGCTGCAACAAGATGCCCGACAAAGCCAGCAGAGTGCGGCTCCGGAAACCGTCAGTAGCAATAGTGCTGCAGTGCGCAAAGATCAAAAACGCTTGGAGGCGGAGCTGCGTAATGTGCTGCGACCACTGAAGCTGAAAATTGACAAGCTGGAGCTGCGGCAGCAACAACTGGAAACTCAGCTGGCCAGCCTGGAGCAACAACTGGCGGAACCGGCCATCTACGAAACTGCTAACAAAGCCCAGCTAACTAAACTGCTGACAGAACAAACCCAGGCCAGCAGCGAACTGGCGCAAGTAGAAGAAAGCTGGTTTGAGGCGCAAGAGGCGCTGGAACAACAAAGCCAACTTTTCTGGCAGCAAAATCAGTAGGGACAAAGCGATCTATGCAGCAGATGACAGCGCAGCAAATGACAATACAGCAGCTTAATGCCGACGCCTTCTGGCAAGTCAGCCTGGCGTTTTACCCACAGGTGCAGCCGCTTTGCCTGCAGTTACAGGACAATTGGCAGGCCAATGTTAATCTGCTGCTGCTACTCAGCTATACCGAGCAGCTGGGCTGGCAGCTGGATGCCGCTAGTCTGACGCAGGGCTTACAGCAACTGGCACCGTTAAGTCAGCACATTACTCAGGTATTGCGCCAGTGCCGGCGAGAGCTGCCTAAACTGCCGCTGGATAGTAACCAGCAAACGGAACTAAAACAGGGACTTTTACAAACCGAGTTGGTGGCAGAACGGCTGGAGCAGCAACTGCTGTGTCACTACTTACGCTTCAAGCTGGCAAGCAACCCGGACAACCTGAGCCTATACTGCCAGCAGTTACCAGCAGCAAACGAAGCGCTACAACGGGCATTATTTGATCTGCGTCAAGCTGCCGCCCGCTTTGCCGCGGCCAGCTGAGTAACTTTGATCCAGGTCATATCAGCGCCTGCTGCCCTTGCCTACACTTCCCTCAAGCAACTTCAGGAGGGAAATCCTATGAACCTATGGCATGAGTTTTTAAACGACCCGGTAATTTTTATTTCTTTTACCGGCCTGGCCATTGTGATTGGCCTGTGCATTTTCTACGCCGTGTACTTTATGTACAAAGTCGGTAATGCTGAAGAACAAACCAAGTAATAGCCAGACGGTTTAACAGGTCGGGCAGATGCCCTAATACTCCAGATGCTGGAGTTTATCGGCCACACCATTCCAGGCATCCGCATCGGCGGGTGCCGCTTTGACTTCACGGATATTCGGCCACAGCTTAACCAGCTCGGCATTTAACGCGACAAAGCCTTCCTGACCTGGCGGCAGTTTATCTTCCTGAAAAATCGCCGTGGCCGGACACTCCGGCTCGCATAAACCGCAATCAATACAAATCACCGGGTCAATAGCCAGAAAATTTGGCCCTTCAAAGAACGCATCAACCGGGCATACCGCCACACAATCGGTATATTTACATTTGATACAGTTCTCACCTACCACAAAGGCCATGGCAACTTCCTCCGCTATTTTGCGCGATCATACTGAAGCAAACGTGAAACACAACAGGAAAGCGGACAGCCGGCGTCATATCGCGTAAAATACTGGCTTTACCGGCAAACCGGCCCGCAATCTGAGACTCGAGTGTTATGTTACGTTTAACCGAAATTAAATTACCGCTGCAGCATCAGGATGAACAGGCTGAATTGCGCGCAGCCATTCTGGCCAAACTGGGCATCAGCGACAGTGATTTAAACCATTTCAGCGTGTTTAAACGTGGCATTGACGCCCGTAAAAAATCTGATATTCAACTGATTTATACCCTGGATCTGGACGTTGCCGGCGAAGCGGCACTGCTAAAACGTTTTCAGAACGATCCGCATGTGTCGGTTGCGCCGGATACCCGTTATAAATATGTCGCGCCAATTCCTGCCGCCGCAGCTGAGAGACCAGTCGTGGTCGGCTTTGGTCCCTGTGGTTTGTTTGCCGCCCTGATCCTGGCCGAAATGGGCTTAAAACCTATAGTGTTAGAGCGCGGTAAAGCCGTGCGCGAGAGAACCAAAGATACCTTTGGTTTTTGGCGTGGCCAGGCTTTGAATACCGAATCCAATGTGCAGTACGGCGAAGGCGGCGCCGGTACCTTTTCCGATGGCAAGCTGTATAGCCAGGTTAAGGATCCGAAACACTATGGCCGCAAGGTGCTGACCGAGTTCGTTGCCGCCGGGGCACCGGACGAAATACTCTATGTCAGTAAGCCGCATATCGGTACCTTCAAGCTGGTGTCGATGATTGAAAAGATGCGCGCCAAAATCACCGAGCTGGGTGGTGAAATTCGCTTTAGTACCCGGGTCGATCAGCTGCATATCAATAACCAGCAATTGGAAGGGGTGACGCTGCATAACGGCGACTACCTGCCCTGCCGGCATCTGGTGCTGGCCGTTGGCCACAGTGCCCGCGATACTTTTCAGATGCTGTACGATGCCGGCGTCTATATTGAAGCCAAACCCTTTTCGGTTGGCTTTCGGATTGAGCATGAACAATCCCTGATTGATGAATGCCGCTGGGGGCCAAATGCCGGCCACCCTATTCTCGGTGCCGCCGATTATAAGCTGGTGCATCATTGTCAGAATGGCCGTACTGTCTACAGCTTCTGTATGTGCCCGGGTGGGACCGTAGTTGCTGCCGCGTCCGAAGAGGGCGGCGTGGTGACCAATGGAATGAGTCAGTATTCCCGTCATGAACGTAATGCCAATAGCGCAATAGTGGTTGGCATTGATCCGGAACGTGACTATCCGGGCCACCCGCTGGCCGGTATCGATTTACAACGTAAACTGGAACGTGCAGCCTTTGAGTTAGGCGGGGCCGACTACCATGCACCGGCACAGCTGATTGGCGATTTTCTTGCGGGTAAATCCTCTGCCGAGTTAGGTGAGGTTAAACCCTCTTACACGCCGGGGATCCGGCTTACCGATCTGTCTGCGGTATTGCCCGACTTTGCTATCGCCGCCATCCGCGAAGCCATCCCGGCTTTTGATAAGCAGATTAAAGGCTTTGCCAAAGCGGATGGCTTACTGACCGGCGTTGAAACCCGCACCTCATCACCAATTTGTATTAAACGCGGCAAAGACTTCCAGAGCCTGAACGTGCGCGGCCTCTACCCCGCCGGTGAGGGCGCCGGTTATGCTGGCGGTATTTTATCTGCCGGTATCGATGGTATTAAGGTAGCCGAAGCGCTGGCATTGGATCTATTGCAGCAAAGCACCGCATCAGCCTGATTCGGATTTAAGTAAGAATGAGGGCAGTAAATATTTTTTATTTGCCCTCTTGTTAATTGCTGCAAAACTAGCCATTATCAATTTAGTGGTAGTAAAAAGGTCGTAGTATTGACTATGCGTTGGTTTAATCTGTTTATCGCGGTGTTTTATCTGAGCCTGTTGGTGACAACAGACGCAGGTATTACCCATGACAGCAGATTGTCGCCGTTAGCTGACAGTCCTTATCAGGCACTGCATGCTGAAAGCAGTAATCTGGGCCAAAGCAAAGGCAGTAACGAACAGGAACCGGATGAGCCGGACAGCCTTATCGCCTCAGCTAAAGTTCTGAGCCACAGCCTGCCCGCTGCCATTAATGCTTTTTACCAAACTCCCTGGTTATCACACCGTAGCAGCCCTGATAGTGCCCGCGCACCACCCATCGTCTAATCACACTTAACAGCATTTATTTTTATTTGTTAATTCTGGCGTGGCCTCTGCGCGCCCATTAGTGTGAGTAGCTATCATGAAAACTTTATCCTTATTCAATTTAGATGCCGTTGATCAGTTGATTCAACCCGCCGACTTTACTGAAACCACGTTAAATTCACCGGCACTGAGTGTGCTGAGTGATTTTAAACATAACCAGCCAACCCTGATCGAAGGTAACACTTCTGCCAGCCAGGCACTGCTGATGATGCAGCAGGAACACTGTCAGCTAAAACTGGTAGTCGATGCCGATGAGAATATGCTGGGTTTAATCCATATCGAACAGTTATCGGAGCAGGCGCTGTTACGCCAGGTGATGCTGGGCAATAGCCGCGATGAAATCAAGGTACGGGATCTGATGCGGCCACGTGAGCGCATCAAGGCGCTGGCCTATCAGCAACTACAAAACTGCACCATTGCCGATGTGGTCAATACCCTGCAATCGAATGGTGAGGCATTTTGTCTGGTAGTGGACCGCGATAACCATCAGATCCGTGGCGTGATCCATGCGCAGGAGCTGGCACGGCGCTTACATATGCCGTTAGCTATCCGCCAGCAACCGACCTTTTTGCGGATCTTCGATAGTTTAACCGCTTAACCTTTCAGGTCTGCGGGCTGCTGTGTTACTCCGAGCATGGTGGCCCGCTTTTTTGTTGCTCTAAGCTGAAGGCTCTCGCTATTATAGCAGCATGCAGCACGCTTCCCGCTCCCCACGCCAGTACTATCGTAATGGTCCACCGCATCGCAGTGGTGCCGACGTCAGCTTTGCCGATTTGGTAACGATTTTCGGCTTTAACAGCATCCATATTGGTCGCTGGGTGACTGCGGCCGAACAACAACAAGCGGCTAATTTATTCTTTGATGCCTTTGCCGATTTGCAACAATTGCTGCAGGTGCCGGCCGAGGTGATTTCACTGCGCGGTACCCTGGCACTGACCTTTGGTATCGGCGGTCAACCCGGTGTTTGCGCTTTCTATCAACCACAGGGGCGGATCCTGGCGCTGGCCAAAAATGCCGGCGGCGGCAGCCTGGCACACGAGTGGTTTCATGCTTTTGACCACTATATTGCCAGCCAACTTTTTGCGTCCCCGGTACCTGCTAACCGCTTTGCCAGCCGGCTCTGGCTGGCTGAGCTGCCGGTTAAACCGCACCCGCTTAATACCTTGTTGACTGATGGCTTTGCACAGCTATTTTTAAGTGCTGACACCAGCGGCAGCAGTGCATTTTTTCAACGTTGCCGGGCGCTGGACGAAAGCCAGCAGCGTTTATATTGGGCTTTACCCGAGGAAATGGCAGCGCGGGCTTTTGAAAATATGTTGCAACGCCAAGCGCTGAAAAATAGTTTTTTAGTCAGTGGTACCCTGCAATCAGCGGCTGCGCAGCACGGTATTTATCCGGATACGGCACTCAGTCAACAACTGGCAAGCTGCTGGCTAAGCTATTTTAACTTGTTAGGCCAGGCGCTAACCCAGCAACTGCGCAATTAAACGCTCGGCATTGCGCCACACTAAAGCGTAGATCGTCAGCTGCGGGTTAGCCCCCAGGCTGGTTGGCAATACCGAGCCGTCAAAAATCGACAGATTATGTAGTTGATAATGCTGACCATCGGCATTCACTACGCCCTGTCGCTCGTTAGCCGCCATATTACAGCCGCCCATCACATGAGCCGACACCACCGTTTGTAATAACGGACGCATTGCCAGCTGTGTAATCGCGCTTTTTGCCTCGGCCCAGCTTTGGTATTGCTGCGCCTGATGATGAATGGGCAATACCGCTTTGGCACCAGCAGCAAACTGTAGCTCAGCCATCGATAACAGCGCACGACGCATACCCTGCCATAAATAGTCACTGATCGGATAATCCAGTAGTGGTTGCTGCTGCGCATCCAGGCTAACACTGCCGCCCCGACTTTGCGGATGAAAACCATCGCGCAGTAAAGCGATAGTCACCTGTAACTGATTAAACTGCTGCATCAAGGCAGCATGGGCCTGAGCCTGGCCAGTCAGCTTGGTTGCCATCAGTACCGGGTGCAGCGGGGGGACTTCCAGCTTGTAACCCGCCTGCCCGTCGCTGGGCCAGACAAACTGATCGGAATAAATACTTTGCGGTGCGCCGGCGTGGCCGTTAATGTCCTCATTAAAGAGCGCGCCGGAGATCACTGTCGGGTGCAAATAGGTATGTTTACCCAGACGGCCTGAAGGATCCGGTACTTTGGAGCGTAACAGTAACGCCGGCGATCCGATGGCGCCGGCGGCGACAATAAAGTGTTTGGCCCGAATGCGGACCTGTATTTCGGCGCGCGGATGGAAAAAGCGATCGACCGGCACCGCAGTAAGACTTTGCACCTGATTGCCCTGCCAGTGTAGCTGCCGCACCGAAAGCCGCGAGATCAGCCGGGCGCCCTGCGCCAACGCACTGGGAATGGTACTGACTAACATCGATTGCTTGGCATTGATCGGGCAGCCCATGCCACAATAACCAAGGTTGGCGCAGCCGTTGACATTACGATCGATCACCGTATATTCCCAACCCAGACGCTCACAACCTTGCTGTAATTTGGCATTATTCGCATTCGGCGGCACCGGCCAACGGTGGATATTTAACCGCTGCTCAGCCAAAGCAAAATAAGGGCTTAACCTATTGTCACCGCTAAAGTCGAGGCCAAATTCTGTTTGCCAGTAGCTGAGTGTTGGCTTAGGCGTGCGGATTGAGGTAGTCCAGTTAACGGTGGTTGAGCCACCTACAGTGCGGCCCTGCAGAATACCAATCGCCTGATCGCGGGTTTTACGCCCCGCTGCTTCCTGATACAGCTGCGGATAGGCCCAGCGCTCTTCCATGACAAAATCATCACGATCATAGTAGGCACCCTCTTCCAGTAACAATACCTGCAAACCGGCCTTAGCCAGTAACTCAGCGGCAATACCGCCACCGGCGCCGCTACCAATGATCACCACATCGGCGCTAAATTGCTGATCGGCGGTAAATTGACTGGCGTCCAGATGTTGCGGTGACTGCTTAGCCATTAACGGAACCTCGGTGCAGTATAATTGAGGGCAGCCCAATGCTCGGGCTGGCTGTAGTAGGCAGCAAATAACAATTCGCGTAAACCATGGTAAGCTTGCTGCAATACGCCAAGGTAGCTATCACGCCAGCGGGCAAATAACGTCAGCCGTTGTGGCAGGCTAAGTTCAGCCAGCGGCAACCAGTGGCCACTTAGCGCCAGCCGGCTCAGTCGCTGTGCCAGTAAATTAAATAGCAGTTGTAGTTCCTGCTGCTGGCGTAGCGGCAAAAATGCCAGGCTGTCGTGCACCACCGCGATAGTCCGGCGAATGGCGGCGTCAGACTCTGCCGGCGCTGTGGGTAAAGCACCGTATAATAAGGCCGGTAGCAAAGCAGCAAGTACCAGCTCAGAATTAGCCGTGTCATCACTGTTTAACAGCTGATAACCGTTAATCCCCAGCGTTGCGGCGGTGCCAAGCGCCAGGCCTGACAGGATAAATTGGCGGCGATTCATCGTTATTCTTTTTTTAGAAGCCCTAGACCACATTCTTTCTCAGGAGCGGTTATTTTGCAAGCACAGCTCGGACCAGCCAGTCATCATCTTCATACCACCAGCTTTAGCGCGCCCTGGTGGCTACGTAATGCCCATCTGCAAACCATTTTTGCCAAGTATTTAAGCCCAAAGCAGCAGGTGCCAACCTACCCGGAAATGCTAGCCTTGCCCGATGGTGATGAACTGCAGCTCAACTGGACCGAACAACTGCCAGTAACTGAGCAAAGGCCGCTACTGGTGATCCTGCATGGGCTGGCCGGTGACCTGCACAGCCACTATATTCAGGGGCTGCTGGCCGAAGTAACACGCCGCAAACTGCCAGCGGTAGTGATGCATTTTCGTGGTTGTCATGGCAAACCGAACAAGCTGCCACGGGCCTATCACAGCGGCGATACTGCCGATATTGGCTATTTGCTGAGCCAACTACAACAGCGTTTTCCGGCGATGCCTCTGACCGCAGTTGGTTTTTCCCTGGGTGGTAATGTGCTGGTAAAATACTGTGGTGAGCAAGCCAGCGCTAATCCGCTACGCGCTGCCGTCGCCATCTGCCCGCCACTGGATCTGGCGGCCTGCGCCAAACGCATTAATCAGGGCCTGAGTAAAATTTATCAGCGTTACTTGCTGGAGCGCTTAAAACGGCAAACCCTGGCCAAGCTGGCGCAGTTCCCGGATTTTCCGCTCCCGCTGACGCCAGCTCAGGTGCAGCAATTTAATAGTATTGCCGAATTTGACCAGCATTATACTGCGCCGATCCACGGCTTTCGCGATGCCGCTGACTATTACCAACGCGCCAGCGGCAAAGCCTGGTTAAAAGCGATCACCATCCCAACGCTGATCATTCATGCCAGTGACGATCCCTTTTTAAGCGATGCCGTGATCCCCTCTCCGGCTGAGCTAAGTCCACAGGTGGAATACCGGCTCAGCCGCCACGGTGGCCATGTCGGCTTTGTCGGCGGCAAGCATCCGTTTCGCACCGAGTTTTGGCTGAACCAGCAGATCTGTGACTATCTGCAACAAGGGGCTAATCCATAGTCAAATAAGCTTCATCTGGCTGTCATACCCCGGACATCTGGCCGGCCGATGCTATCAGCGCATTCAGCTGCCGGGGATAGCCAATGTTAAATTGCAATACCATCTTCCTGTCTGATATTCATCTGGGCTGTAAAGACTGTCAGGCTGAATATCTGCTGCATTTTTTGCAGCAAACCGAAGCCAACACCATTTATCTGCTGGGGGATATTGTTGATCTTTGGGCCATGCAGCGTCAGGTACACTGGCCACAGGCACAAAATCAGGTGGTACAACTGCTGCTGCAAAAAGCCGAGCAAGGCACTAAGGTCGTATATATTCCCGGTAACCATGATGAGGCGATGCGGCTCTATCGGGGCAAGTTGTTTGGCAATATTAAAGTACAGCTCAGAGGCGAACATACCACGGCGCTGGGTAAAAAATTATTACTGCTCCACGGTGACGAATTCGATAAAGAGGTCAGCTTTGGCCCGCTGCAAAGCTGGCTCGGTGATAACCTCTATGATTTGTTGCTGTTTCTGAACCGCTGGTACAACAGAGTACGCCGCGTAACCGGTGGTCGTTATTTTAGTCTGGCTGCCTATATTAAAAGCCGGGTACCGGGGGCATTAAAAGCCATTGGCCGTTACCGCCAGGCTGCAATAAAAAAGGCCAAACGGGGCGGCTACGATGGCGTGGTCTGTGGTCATATCCATCATCCGGAACTGACCCTGGAAGATGGCATTATTTACTGTAATGACGGTGACTGGATTGATAGCTGTACTGCCCTGCTGGAGCACAGCGATGGCAGCCTGGCGCT
>DAIOUM010000002.1:9691-80213 GCA_036759505.1 Alishewanella sp.
TAACTTACAGCTGAGGCCCGGCCGCAACCAGGGCTTTACCCTCGTCATTATCAGTAAACTTAACAAAGTTATCGATAAAACGTTTGGCCAGATCTTTGGCTTTGGCTTCCCAGTCTGCTGCGTTGCTGTATGTTGCACGCGGATCCAGGATACCGTCATCCACATCATGCAGATGAGTTGGGATCGCCAGGTTAAAGTACGGCAGCTGCACAAACTCGGCATTCTCGATGCTACCGTCCAGGATGGCGTCAATAATAGCGCGGGTGGCTTTAATGGATACACGTTTACCCGTGCCATTCCAACCGGTATTAACCAGATAAGCTTCAGCACCAGCGGCTGCCATCCGCTTACCTAACACTTCCGCATACTTGGTTGGGTGCAGGCTTAAGAAGGCGGCGCCAAAACAGCTGGAGAAGGTTGGCGTAGGTTCAGTAATACCACGCTCAGTACCGGCCAGCTTGGCCGTAAAGCCAGACAGGAAGTGGTACTTCGCCTGCTCTTTGGTTAACTTCGATACCGGCGGTAATACCCCAAAGGCATCAGCAGTCAGGAAAATGACTTTCTTGGCATGACCGGCTTTCGACACTGGGGTGACGATATTGTCGATATGGTAAATCGGGTACGACACCCGGGTATTTTCCGTTTTCGAGCCATCGTTAAAATCAATTTTACCATCTGCCAGCACGGTCACGTTTTCCAGCAGGGCGTCACGACGGATGGCGTTATAAATATCCGGCTCGTTTTCTTTCGACAGGTTAATGGTCTTGGCGTAACACCCACCTTCGAAGTTGAACACGCCATCATCATCCCAGCCGTGCTCGTCATCACCAATTAACTGCCGCTTTGGATCGGTCGACAGGGTAGTTTTACCGGTACCCGACAGACCGAAGAATACCGCCACGTCGCCGTCTTTACCGACGTTAGCAGAACAATGCATCGAAGCGATGCCTTGCAGTGGCAGGAAGTAGTTCATCATTGAGAACATACCCTTCTTCATTTCGCCACCGTACCAGGTACCGCCGATCAGTTGAATGCGCTCGGTCAGGTTAAAGGCAACGAAGTTTTCTGAATTCAGGCCATGTTTCTGCCAATCCGGGTTAGTGCATTTGGCACCGTTCATCACGATAAAGTCTGGCTTATAGCTTTTCAGCTCTTCATCGGTAGGCCGGATAAACATATTTTTTACGAAATGCGCCTGCCAGGCCACTTCAGTAATAAAACGTACCGCTAAGCGGGTGTCGGCGTTAGCACCACAAAAGGTGTCGACAACAAAGAGTCTTTTGCCGGATAACTGGCGGGTAACCAGTGTTTTCAGATCAGCCCAAACTTCCGTACTGATGGGCTTATTGTCGTTTTTGCCTTGATCTGACCACCAGACGGTATCGCGGGTAGTGTCGTCACGCACGATATACTTGTCTTTCGGAGAGCGGCCGGTAAAGATGCCGGTATCGACTGATACTGCGCCAAGCTCGGTCAGCTTACCTTTTTCATAACCTTGCAAATCACTGCGGGTTTCTTCGGCGAACAGCAGCTCGTAAGATGGGTTATATACGATTTCCGTGACATCTGTGATGCCGTATTGGCCCAAATCCAGATCGGACATTTGTTAACTCCTAAGGGTACTGTAGGTAAGGGTGCAGTCTCTGACGGACTTAATTTTCATGTTGTTCTTTGAGCAGAGGGCGGTTCTCTGTTCAAAAAACACCCGTGCATCATAGCGTTTTTTCACGATAAAAGATACTGGGATTTGGCTAAAGGCCCCTGTTTGCGCGGCTTCTGGCCAGTTGCTTAATTACTGAAGTTGGTAATTTTATTACAATTCGCGGGCGGTTTGCCGGGCTTTAATCAGCTCAGACCAGGGCTGTACTGCAGCGCCGATAACCATAAAATCGGGATTACCAAGGGTTTCCCGCTGGTTATAACTAAGGGGGGCAAACTGGCTATCCAGAATTTTGCCGCCGGCCTCTTCGACAATGACCTGCACGGCGCCGGTATCCCATTCCCCGGTAGGACCCAGCCGCAGATAACAATCTGCCTTGCCTTCAGCTACCAGGCAGCTTTTTAAGGAACAGCTGCCAAGCGCAATAAACTCGGCTTGCTCCGGTTGTTGCAGCAGGTCGTGGATCAGTTGTCGCGGCTGGCGGCGACTGACCGCAATGCGCAGCGGCTCACCAGGCTGATATTGTTGCACCCGGATCCGGTTAATCAGGTTATGCTGTTGTTTAAAGGCACCATTGCCGCGGGTGGCGTAATACAACAACTGCTCTTTGGGCCAGAAAATCACGCCCAGCGCCGGCCAACCATGCTCAACCAGGGCAATACTCACCGCGAAATCACCGCTGCGGGCAACAAATTCCTGGGTACCATCCATTGGATCAATCAACCAGTAGCGCGGCCAATCTGAACGCTGTGCCAGCGGTAGGATCTGGGTTTCTTCAGAGATAATCGGAATATCAGGCGTGAGTTCACTGAGCCTGGCAATGATATGTTTGTTGGCAGCCAGATCGGCACTGGTTACCGGGCTGGTATCCTGCTTTTGTTGCTGACTAAACTCACCGCTCTGGTAAAGCTCCCATAAAATCGCCCCGGCCTCACGGGCAGTGGCTTTCACTGGCTCCAGCAGTTTGCTTAAAAACATCCGGGTTGGCTTCCAAATATTGTTGTGCCAGCAACAGGGCTGCCACGCTGCGCGCCTCGGTAAAATCGGCTTGTTGCAATAAGGCCGCACTGTCCTGCCGCAACCAGCGCACCAGCTCTAAAGGTTCGGGTTCGTCACCGGCCTGCTGCTCAGGATAGAGATCAAAGGCCAGCACTAGGTGCATTGTAGCATTAAAATAGCCCGGCGCTAACGCCAGTGACTTCAGCTGTACAAAGCGGTGCGCGCCAAAACCAATTTCTTCTTTTAACTCGCGGTTGGCCGCCGTCAGAATATCCTCACCCGGATCGATTAAGCCCTTGGGAAACCCCAGCTGATAATCATGGGTGCCGGCACAGTATTCGCGCACCAGGTACAGGTGCTCCGGATCCGGACAGGCGATAATCATCACGGCACCGCGGTTGCTGCCGCGCATCCGTTCATATACCCGCTGTTCGCCATTGCTAAACCGCAGCTCCAGTTGCTCCACTTTAAACAGCCGGCTTTGCGCCACAATTTGCTGCGACAGAATTTCCGGTTTTTGTTTGTCAGGTGTGCGCTGCGTCATCGGCTGCTCTCTGTTAAACTGCTAAGCTGTTTGGTTATCTACTATAAAGCGATTAACGGGAAAAGCCTATGCTGCAATGGTCAGAAATCGATACCGTGTTATTGGATATGGACGGTACCCTGCTGGATCTGCATTTTGACAATTATTTCTGGCAGGTACATTTACCGGAGCGCTGGGCCGCCATTACCGGGATCAGCCCCGCTGAAGCCAGTGCCGAACTGATGGCCGAATACAGCAAGCTGCAGGGCAAGCTGGAGTGGTACTGTCTGGATTACTGGGGGAAACGGCTGCAACTGCCGATCACTGAGCTTAAGCGGGAGATTATCGATAAGATCCGGATGCGAGATGATGTGCCGGAGTTTTTAACCGCGCTAAAAGCCAGTGGCCGCCATATTGCCCTGGTTACCAACGCACACCCTGACAGTTTGTCACTGAAACTGGAACGCACCGATCTGGCCAGATATATTGAGCAGTTAATTTCTACCCATGAATTTGGCGTCACCAAAGAGAGTCAGCAACTGTGGCATAAACTGCAGCACCGGCTCGGGTTTGATCCTGAGCGCACGCTCTTTGTCGATGACAGCCTGCCTATTCTGGAAGCGGCACGTGAATTTGGCATCAAACATTTGCTCGGCGTGGCTAACCCGGACAGCCAAAAGCCAGGCAATCATTATCATGGCTTTAGCATGGTCACCGACTATCGCAGCCTGCTGGGCGATATCTACCAGAGCCGTGGTGTTCTGCCGGCTTCAGCCGGCTAACACCCGAGACGGCTTAGAAATTTAAGCGGTAACGGCCCTCAGCGTCGGGTGCGCCAACGAACTGCATCGCCTGATGCACCTCAGCCGGCAGCTCTGCCGCTGGCTTCAGCGTACCGCTAACCTGCAGTTTACCGGCAGCATTAACCGTTGCCCGTACATCTAACGCCAGAATATTCGCCGGATCGGTAATCAGCACCGGTTGTTGCTGTTCACACTCAAGGCGGGCATTAAACTGCTGCAGTTGCAACCAGGTACCTGTCGGCGGCTGCAGGCTGGCATCAAACCAGCTGAGCTGGCCAGCAAGCGTCTGGCAACGGCCACTTTGCAAAGTCAGACGCTGGATATCCAGCACTAACTCACCACCGGCCTGCACCGGCATCGGCAATTGCAGTAATGGCAGCAATAAAGGTACCGGCAGTTTAATCAGGCTGGAATGCACACTGATACCCGCCGGCGTGGCCCAGACCCGGGCCTGCAAATAGGGTTGCTGATTTTGCTGCACACTACCGGATTGCAGTGCCAGATCTAAGCGTAAGCGCAGTAATGACCAGGGGTTAAGCTGCCAGTTAAGTTCATTTAACTGCAGTTGCTGGAAGCGCAGCTGTTGCACCTTCCCCTGCCACAGGGTGCCCGTAACCTGACCCAGTTGCAGTTGTGGCGGTAAGCTCACCAGCTTTAACCACCAGGCTGCCGGCGTTAATACCAGCATAAACAGCAAGTAGGCAACCAAGCCCAGTGCGGCCAAAGGCCAATGCTGTTTCATACTACTCAATCACCATTCTGCGAACTCTGACAATACCGGCCTTATCTGTTGCGGCAACGTCTACCTGCACCAGCCGCACCCCGTTCTGATAGTACAGCTGATGCAACCAGGGCAACAATTGCTCGAACGCCACATCTTCCAGTACCAGTTGCAACTGCTCATTCTGCGGCTGCATCCGGCTAACCCGGATATTAAAGCTTCGGGCACTGGTGCTGATAATTTGCGACAAGCTGCCACCGCTGCGTGCCGTTACCGCGGCGCCCTGCAACAGCGGAGCCGCCTGTTGTAACGCCTGCAGCTGTTGCTGTACCTGTTGAATTGCTACTGCGTTGCGCGCCTGTGCCTGGTGCAGTGGTTGCCACAACAACCAGTAAAAGGCGCCGAGCAACAGCACAGGAACACAGAGTAGCAGCAGTTGTTGTTCGCGTTGCGCTAAACCTTGCCACCAGAGTAGTACCCGTTGTTTCATACCTTACCCCGCATTACTACTGTGCCCTGTACCCGGCTGCCATCGTTGCTCAGCGCGCCCTGCTCTATGCTATAGCCGGCTTGCTCCAGCACGGTTTTTAACTGTTCAAAACTCTGAAAACCTGCAGCACTGGCCGAAAAGCGTAACTCATGCCGCGCCGCGTCATAGCGCAGTGAGTCAAGCTTCACATCCGGCAACCCTTCCAAGCGTTGTTGTAGCGCCTGTAATTGCACAAAGAAATTCTGCTCATTAGGTCCGACGCCGGCAGCCTGTAACTTCTGCTGTAACTGGCGGTTTAAATTCACGATCCGCTCACCCGGGAACAGCTGCAGATAGTTAGTTTGCAGCTCGGCGGTCAATTGCGTCAGCTGCCGTTGCTGCTGCCAGACACCGATACCCAGCTGTAACAGATAGGCCAGCAGCAAGCCGCCAGCCAGGGCAGCACTGAGTCGCCATTGCTGCCAGGTTTTGTTCTGGGGCTTTTTCGGAGTATAGGGGCCTTGTAGCAGGTTGAAACTGGTCGCAGTCAGGCCTCTGGCCAATAAGGCCAGGGGCAACTCCGGAGCGGCAGCCTGATGTGGCTGGACAATATGTTCAGGCCAGGGACTGTACGTTGTCAGTTGTGGCAGAGCAGCCAGCGCCAGATAGTCCTGCCACCAGGCGCTGTCGATCGCTGTTGCCTGCCAGCTGTCCAGTCGCAGTAACCATTGCTGTTGCAGTTCAATACAAGCCGGTAATGTATCAGCTGGTAGTAATAACGCATCTGGCAGCATCCGGCTGACATTAAAGCCTGCCTGTTGCAACCAATCTAACCATTGCTGCAAACGTTCGCGCTGGCAAATCGCGACCTGCTGCCGGTACTGCCCCTGCTGCAGTTCAGCCTGTCCGTGCGCAATAAAAAGCTTATCAATATCTTCAGCCTGCTCTTCTTCCAGCATATAAGGCAGCGCCTGCAGTAACTGACGGTTCGGCTTGGCCGGTAAGGTCACCGTTTTCAGTACCACATCTGCGGCCGGTACCAGCGCGATAACGTTGCGCCGCCCCAGTCGCTCGGCCAGTGCGGCTAGCGCCGCCACACCGGCTACCTCGCCACTGGCTATGATGTCTGCGGTGAGCGGTGCATAGACCAGCCAGCTGATTGGTTGTTCAGGCTGACTGGCCAGCCGGATTAGTAGTTGTTCATTCACCCCTGGCCTCCAAAGCGCCGGGCCAAAACCCTGATGGCATTATTTTCTTCTCGTTTAAATAGTGTACTTTGCTGAAAACCACTTTCCTGATAAGCCGTCGTTGCCTGTAACCGGAAATACTCGGATTTGACGGCCAGTGCCGCCTTCACATCGGCCGGCACTGTCAGCCCGGCCAGCGCCGGGCTTTGTAGAAAACTTTCTACATCGGTGTAGCCCTGCTCCGGCCGGTTTAATACCGCATCCTGCGCCTGAGTTTCGGTCATCTCCGGTAGCAGCGCCTGTAACAGGACGGCGCTTTGCTCCGTTAACGTATTCACATTCAGCAGCAATACATCGTTTTCCGGCAGCACGCAAATATAAGGCAACAGCAATTGATAATCTGCCGGCGTCAGATCGAGGATTAACCGCAGCTCTGTCTCCGACACCATCAAGCTGTTGGCGGTATAATAGGGAAATAACAAGGCGGCATAATCGTCTTGCTCCGCGCCCCCGGCAGAATTCAGAATACCATCCTCGTCCAGCCAATCACTGAGCCGCGCCGTCAGATTCTCGGCCGGCATACTGAGATCGACTGCCACCAGCTCCAGTAAACGCAGAAAGGTGCGCTGCGCCAGCGTCTGCACCTGACCTTGTTGCCGGTCTGGTTGTTTTTGCAACGCATTCAGGTTAAAGCAACTGTTCAGGTCACGGATTTCTCCGGCGATCTGACCGTCATCCACCATAAAGCTCGCGCCCTGCTGCGCCCAATCCTGCCCCAGATGCACCACATCCTGCCCTTGCAACGAGCGACGTAACAACACCCGGGCAAAGGCCTCTGCCCCCATTGCGTACCAAAACGCCTGCTGCTGTTGCTGCAAATTCTGTTGCCGTTGTATTTGCAACTGCAAGCGGCCACTCATCTCAACCGCCAGCACGACAACAATCGCCACGATCAAGAGTACGGTGATTAAGGCTGCGCCTCCTTGTGACCGCGGATAGCGTCTGTTCATTCAGCACCCCGCCACAAGCCATCCGGCAACACGTATAAGCGCTCAATTTCACCCAGCTGTTGTTGCTTTAGCGTGACCTTGACTGCCTGCGGTAAATACTGATGATGCCAACGCTCTTCCCAGCGTTCGTTATACCAGTATTCAATTGCAAAGGCCTCAACACCGTCCAGTAACACCTGCTGTTGCGGCTCAGTATCATTGACCGCGTCGACGTATAAGGTAAACAAACGTTGTAATTGCCCGTCTTGCAGGCGATAGGCCACGGCCTGCAATTCGCTGCGGGGCAGCAACATCCCCGGATTACGCCAGCCCTGGCGGGTAAAGCTGATACCATGATCTTCACTACCGAGCAAAAACGGCTCACCCCACAAGCGCTCTTGTTTCGGCGGGTCTCCCTGGATCCGGACCTGCCGGGCACTGATCTGCAGCAAATCACGCTCCAGCAGCAGCATGGCCTGTTGTAACTGGCGCAGTTGCGTCAAATGCTGCCGTGATAATTCATCACTTTGCGTGACATTACTCAGAATGGCTACCGAGGCTAATCCCACCATCGCAAAGATCGCCGTCGCCAATAACATTTCGATAAAGGTAAAACCCTTAACCCGGCGCATCGGGACGCCCTACATAGGTTTTCAGCTGATAGACGACTTGCTCCGGCTGCTCAGCCAGGCGCACGCTAATCTGCAGCTCACGCAAATCCTGGTCTGGCACCGTAACGGCTCGTAATTGCCATTGCCAATCCCGGTTACCGAGGCTGACTTCACCCTGCTCCAGCTCACGCGGTGGCCAGCTGCGATTCAGCTGCGCCTGCTGCAGTTGATTATTGGCAATCATGCTGGCGAGTGTTAACTCTTCCAACTGAGCAACGGCGCGTAAATGACTGGCACTGGCCTGCAAAATGGCCGCGCCGGCGGTGGCAAAAATCGCCAGCGCGATCAGCACTTCCAGTAAAGTAAAACCGCGCCACCGCCGCATTATTCTGCTCCGTTAAAGCGGCTGAGCGGGACACTGAAATCGGTACCCACCCGCACTTGCACGGGCGGCCGCTGCTCTGTTGCCTGCAACACTAAACGAAAGGGGGTGATTTCACCGGAGGATAAAATAAATACCTGTGGCAGAGGGGGCTTATTCGCGGCAGGCGTATCGGTAGCCTCGTCTTGCGCTTCCTGCTGCCAGCTGACCTGACCAAGTAAATTCAGCTCAGCACCAGGCAAGCCTTCTAACTCCAACAGCAGCGACAACTGCTCCGGCAACTGATAGGCTTTAGCAGCGGCAACCTCAGGTGCCCACTGCCAACCATCCTGCCCATAATAAACAAAAGCATATTGTTGCTGACTTACCACCAGCCCCCACTCCTGCTGTCGCAGCAACGCCGTGTCGGCAATAAACTGAAACACCTGGCTAAAGCGCGTTGCTTCGCGTTCCAGCCGCTGCTCGGTGCTATCGCCGCTAAAGGTAAATACCACCGCACTGGCTAAAATACCAATCAGCAGCAACACCAGCATCACTTCCAGCAAGGTAAAGCCGGCACGGCGCAGCATCAGTTACCGCCAGCGCCATCCGCGTCAAGATTCCAGTTGCCGATATCATCATTGGTACCGGCTACCCGATCCGGGCCCTTACTAAAGACATCAATCCGCCCTAACTGTCCGGGACTGACCAGCATATAGTCCTCTCCCCAGGGATCCTTTGGTAAACGTCGGATAAAGCCACCCTCCGGAAAGACCCGCGGTACCGGCTGCGAGGTGGGCGCCGTGACCAGAGCATCGAGGCCCTGCTCTGTTGTTGGGTAGAAACCATTACGCAGGCGGTACATATCCAAAGCGCTTTCCAGTTGCTGAATATCCACCACCACTTTTTGCCGTGCCGCCTGTTCCTGATTACCCATCAGGTTAGGCACCACCATGCTGGCAATAATGCCGAGGATCACGATGACCACCATCACTTCCAGCAGAGTAAAACCTTGTTGCTTTTGCCTTAACATCTTAAGCACCTACCATATTATTTAACGCTAAAATGGGTTGTAGTATTGCCAGTACGATAAATAACACCATACCTGCCATCACGGCCACCAGCACGGGTTCAAACACCTTTAGCGATACCTTAACCAGGGTTTCAAATTCAGTGTCCTGCGCATTGGCGGCACGTGCCAGCATGGCATCTAACTGCCCGCTTTTTTCACCGCTGGCTATCATATGCAGCATCATCGGCGGGAACAAGCGGCTTTGTTCCAGCGCACTTTTTAATGAAGCCCCTTCCCGTACTCTGGCGGTGGCATCGGCCAGCGCCAGTCGCATATAGCTGTTACTGAGCACTTCGGCACTGATCCGCATCGCCTCCAGCAACGGCACCGCACTGGCATTCAAAATACTGAGCGTCCGGGCAAAGCGTGCCGTATTCAGCCCGCGCGCCACCTTGCCCAGCAAGCCCAGCCGCAATACCAGCTGGTCCCACTGCAAGCGCAGGCCGGGTTTTTGTAATGCGCGCTGCCAGGCTACTGCTGCCAGTAAGATCGCCAGTAACACTAAGACACCGTATTGGCGTAAAAAGTCACTGGCCGCAATTAAGAATAGTGTCGAGCCGGGTAACGATTCTCCCATATGCTCAAACTGTACGACGATCTTCGGCACTACCGCCGCCAGCAGGATGCTGATCACCAGGATGGCAAAGCCGGTCAGAATTAACGGGTAGAGCATCGCCTGCAGGATCTGGCTACGCATATACTGGCGCTGCTCAGTGTAATCCGCCAGCCGGTTTAATACCTGCTCCAGATGACCGGATTTTTCGCCGGCCGCCACCATCGAGCGGAATAAATGATCAAACACATACGGAAACTCCGCCAGCCCCTCTGCCAGACTGTAGCCTTCTACCACCTTAGAGCGCACCGCCATCAGCATATTTTTCAGGCGGGGTTTCTCACACTGTTCGGCAACCGCTAACAACGCGCTTTCTATCGGCAGCGCGGCCTCAACCAGGGTGGCCAGTTGCCGGGTGATCAGCGCCAGCTCGGCAGCAGAAATCCGCCGCTGCAACCAGGGGCCGCGGTTGGCGAGTTTTTTTTCCTGCTGTGACGCCAGTTCCACACTGAGCGGCGTCAGTTTACGCTCACGTAAAATTTGCCGGGCGTGGCGCGCGTTATCAGCCTCCAACACCCCTTTGTTTTTTTTACCGCTGCTATCTAATGCCTGAAACTCAAAGGCTGCCATTACAGATCCTCACGGGTAACCCGCAGCACCTCTTCCAGCGTGGTCACGCCGGCTAGCACCTTAGAGAAACCATCGCTACGAATACTGGGGCTCAGTGCCCGGGCGTATTTTTCAATCGCCTGCTCGCCCTTACCATTATGGATCATCTCACGCATCTGCTCGTCCACCACAATCAGCTCATGGATACCGGTACGGCCGCGATAGCCGGTATCATTACAGTGCTCGCAACCGACAGCGCGATAGATCAGCGCGCCTTCTTTCTTGGTAATACCCAGCAGATGACGTTCTTCTTTATCCGGCTCATGTGCGGCTTTGCAATGCGGGCACAGGGTTCGAACCAAGCGCTGCGCCAGTACCCCCAGTAAGCTAGACGACAGTAAGAACGCCTCCACGCCCATATCCTCCAGCCGCGTAATGGCGCCAGCAGCGGTATTGGTATGCAGGGTCGAGAGCACCAGGTGACCGGTTAAACTGGCCTGTACCGCAATCTGTGCGGTTTCCAGGTCGCGGATCTCCCCTACCATCACCACATCCGGATCTTGCCGTAAAATGGCCCTCAGACCGCGGGCAAAGGTCATATTCACCTTGGTATTGACCTGGGTCTGGCCGATGCCTTCCAGTTCGTATTCGATTGGATCTTCTACTGTTAGGATATTCCGGTCTTTAGTATTAATCTCGGTTAAACCGGCGTACAGTGTGGTGCTTTTACCGGAGCCGGTAGGACCTGTCACCAGGATAATGCCGTGCGGTTTTAGGATCAGCTGCGAGAACAGCTGCTGCACGGCAGGGGTCATCCCCAGATCCGCTAAATTCAGGTGCGAATTGTTTTTATCGAGTAACCGCAGCACCACCCGTTCACCATGGCTGGACGGCATCGTCGAAACCCGCACATCCACCGCCCGTCCGGCGATCCGCAGACTAATACGGCCATCCTGTGGTACACGTTTTTCGGCAATATCGAGCTTCGCCATAACCTTGATCCGTGATACCAGCAGGCTGGACAGGCGGCGATTTGGCCTGAGCACTTCGCGCAGCAAGCCGTCGACCCGGAAGCGGATAATCAGCGCTTTTTCAAAGGTTTCGATATGGATATCCGAGGCGCCAAGCTTAATGGCTTCGCCGAGCATGGCGTTAATCAGCTTGATAATGGGTGCATCGTCTTCGTTTTCCAGCAGGTCTTCGGCTTCCGGGATATCTTCCGCCAGTGACGCCAGATCGACCTCGTTACCGATATCTTCCATAATCTGCTGCGCTTCACTGGAATCGCGCTGATAGGCGGCTTCCAGCAGAGCTTCAAAAGCCAGAGCATCCAGTTGCTGCACCTTGAACGGTTGCGCCAGCAAACGACGCACTTCCAGTAACGCCTGTGGCGGCGTGGCCGGCTGCACATAGAGCAACCAGCCATCGTGATGCGGCTGCAGCAGCACGCCAAACCTTTTGGCGAAACTAAAGGGCAACCGCACCCGCTGCGTCAGTGCCGGATTAAGTTGTTCCATCTCTGTCATGGCTTAGGCTGTCCTGCCGGCTGCTGTGGCTCTTGCTGTTGCATAAACTCTTCAAAACTCGGCGGCAGCTTCAGGCTGTCGTCCCATTCCGGCAAAATCGCCTGCCGGGTTTGTGGCATTAAGCGGATCCCTTCCTGGTCACGTTTAATTTGCTCGGCGCGGATAAAATTATATTTTTGTTTGCTGATACCGTTAATGGCATTACCGTCGCGCACTATGCTGGCACGGATAAATACCATCAGGTTGCGTTTGCGTTTGCTGACGCTGGTTGATTTAAACAGATGGCCCAGTACCGGGATATCACCCAGCAGCGGTACCTTGGATTCACTTTCCTGCACATCTTCGTCAATCAAACCACCCAGTACGATAGTCGCACCATCGTCCGCCATCACTGTGGTTTTGATTTCACGCTTATTAATCGTAATATCGACCGCTGTTGCGCCACCAATACTGGAAACTTCCTGCTCGATCACCAGCTGCACGGCATCACCTTCGTTGATTTGTGGTGTTACCTTCAGCTTAATGCCCACTTCTTGCCGCTGTACTTGCTGGAACGGATTGGTATTGTTTGAGCCCAGTGACGAGCCGGTGATAACAGGTACTTCCTGACCCACCAGAAAGATCGCTTCCTGATTATCCATGGTCGTAATATGCGGTGTGGCCAGCACGTTGGAGTTGGTGCTGGTACGCACAGCCTGCAGGATCGCCGCCCAGTTACCATTATAGAAACCCAGCAAGGCGCCATTGAGCCCTTGCAGGGCCTGAGCTAAGCCGGAGTAGTCACGATTGGTATCTGGCGTAGTGGTGGTAATTAACTCACCGGTAGTCGGGTCACGCGATTGCGTGGTGGTACCGCGGGTGATCTGCGAAGCCTGAGCTGCGCCAGCCGCAATATTCACGATCGGAATCGTATTAGTGCCGGTAAAGTTAGTGCCGCCGCCATTGGCGTTTAGCCACTGTACGCCGAAATCGGTGCCGTTACCGTCAAACACCTCGACAATAATGGCTTCAACCAGGACCTGAGCACGCCGGATATCCAGCTGCCTTACCACATCCTCCAAAGAGCGCATCATATCCGGCTGCGCGGTAATCACCAGCGAATTACTGTCGGCATGCGCTTCAATACTAATAGAACGACCACCAGCGGCCCGTCTGGGTGCCGGTTGTCCGCTCTGTTGCGCGCCCTGGGCTTCGGCAGCAATAGAATCGCTTACCCCGGTGAGCACCGGCACCAGGTCTTCCGCTTTGGCATACTTCAGATAAAACACCCGGGTATTACCACTGGTTTGTAACTCTGCATCCAAACGGCGGGCTAATTCAATGACCCGCTGCCGGGCTTGGGCTTCGCCACTGACAATCACGCTGTTGGTACGCTCATCGGCGACAATCCGTGGCACCAGAAAATCCGGTTGCTCGCCCCGGTTCTGGGTGCGGTAGATGCTCTCCAGGATCCTGACAATTTCTGCAGCCGAAGCAAAGTTCAGTTTCAGAATTTCCAGCTCCTGATCACCCGCTTTATCTACCCGCTGAATAATATCCACCAACCGGTTTACCAGCGCCGCAGGGCCGGTCATCATAATCACGTTAGATGGGTCATAGTTCACTACGTGACCGCCACCGCCTTGGTTAACAAATTGGCGTAACAGCGGCGCCAGTTCACGCACTGAAACATTGCGCACCGGTACCACCCGTGTCACCATCTCATCGCCATAGCCCGGTGCTTCATCCCCAACCACCGGGATATTTGAGGTTTTCGCATCCTTGTCGCGTACCACCTTCAGAATGCCGCTCTCCATCTCGACCACAGCAAAACCATAAACTTGTAATACGTTTAAGAAGAATTGGTAGTACTGTTCTTCCGTTAGCATATCGTAGCTGCGCACATTAATCCGGCCACGGACCTGCGGATCGACAATGATGGTTTTTTTCAGGTTCATGCCGACAATATTGATAAACTCATTAATGTCGGTACCTTTGAAATTGGGAGAATAGCGAATATCGCTGTCCGCCACGACGCTGAAGCTAAGTAGCGCAGCCAGTAACGCCGTCGCCAGCGGGCGTCTTGCCCTGGAGAAAAAAGCTGATTTCATGAGAGATTAACCAATTCTTATCGTTATTTTACTGTGACAGACTAAACAGAATATCTCTGATTTCGCCATCCCGTTCAATCTTTAACCGCGCTTCAGACGCATCGCGCAAATCGTTGATTACCCGCATCGCTTGCTGCATATCATTAAGCGGTATACCGTTTATTTCGATCGCCAGATCATTTTGCTGCAAGCCCATTTGCGCAAACAAAGCCGCATCTTTGCCGGGCATCAGCCGATACCCTACCAGCTGACCATCACGCTGTACCGGTGAGACCCGCACGTAGTCAAAAAATTTCATCGGCTCAGCCAGGATTTCGTCGCGCTGTACCTGTACATCCGGATTAATCACTCCTGACGCAATAGGCGCGGCCAGCACTATGGGTTCTTCAGCCTGTAACTGATAATCCGCGTTATTCTCACTTTGCCCCAGACCAGCGTTGGCCTGAGCGATACGGGTAAACTCCACACCATCGAGCATCAGGGTTTCATAGCGACCATTTTGCTCCAGCAACACCCGATCTTCCAGTACCTGAGACAAGCGGGCACGAGTGCCTTCGATCTGGTCACCCACCGCATAGGTGGTCTCACTGCCGCGCTGCTCAATAATGGCGCTGCCGGCTTCCGGTCGGCCTGGCACTGAGACCAGGCCGGTTAACTTAACATTTAATTGGGTTTTCGGTGCTTCGGTTACCTGCGCTACGGCAGGAGCAGTCACCTCAGCCGAGGCCTGACCAAACAGGGCGTAACGTAACAGGTTATTCAGCGCAACAGGGGCTTGCTGTACCGGCGCAGCACCGGGGACGCCAGTAAGCGCGGGGGTAGCCGGCTGCGGTACCAGCTGCCAGCTTAAGCGCGCCAGCAACCAAGCCAGCAGCAGCACCAGCAGCAGATTCAGCGCCAGGCGTAGCGGTTGTAACGGCAGCCGCTGTAAATATTGCCAGCCAAGTTGTAGTTTCGGGTGAAGTGTCGCGTGCATAGCCTTCATCTTTTAATCAGTTCCACTGCATCTTACTGAGTAAGACCGCCGACAACAAGCTTTGTTAATAGCTTTTACAAGCCTCTAACGCCAAAGTACGACCTGCAACTTACCGGCTTTTGGGTGTATAATCAAAACTCCAATTACTGTCAGGTTTCTTATGTCACAAACTACCGCCAACGCTACAGCTACCGACCTGGTTGTTCGCCTTGATAAATGGCTTTGGGCCTGCCGCTTTTATAAAACCCGAGGCCTGGCTAAGGAAATGATTGAGGGCGGCAAGGTGCACTATAATGGTCAGCGCTGTAAAGCCGGTAAGTTGGTTGATATCGGTGCCACAGTACGACTGGCGCAGGGAGCAGACGAAAAAATCGTGCTGGTACGCGGACTGTCTGATAAGCGCCTGGCGGCCCCTCTGGCACAACAACTTTACGAAGAAACCGCCGAAAGTTTGGCAGAGCGGCAAAAACGCGCCGAACTGCGAAAAAACAATGCGTTATTTGCGCCACACCCGGAAACAAAACCGGACAAAAAGGAGCGCCGGCAGCTCTTGTTACTTAAATCGCAGCAATGAGAATTCAAGCATGACTGATGCACTAATCCGTTTTTTATTTCAACAAAAGCATGTGCGTGGTGAGTTGGCCTATGTTGAGGATAGCCTCGATAAGATGCTACAGCATCACCAGTACCCACTGCCGGTCAAGCAATTGCTGGCAGAGCTGGTGGTTGCAACTAGTTTACTGACCGCCACCCTGAAATTTGAGGGTGAAATTGCAGTCCAGCTGCAAGGTGATGGACCCGTGCGTTTCGCGGCAGTCAATGGCGATCATCAGCAAGCCTTCCGCGGTGTTGTGCGGATGCAGGCTGAACTCAGTGGTGACAACTTCCGGGATCTGGTGGGCAATGGCTACCTGGTCGTGACCATCACACCGGTGCAGGGTGAGCGCTATCAGGGCATTATTCCGCTGAGTGGCGACAGCCTGACATCAACACTGGAAGCCTATTTCGCGCAGTCAGAACAATTACCGACCCGTATTTACATCTATACCGATATCAGTAACCGCAACCGGGCCGCTGGCTTTATGTTGCAGGTGCTCCCGGTTGAGCAGGACAAAGCCCGCGAGGACTTTAATGAGCTGGTGGTGCTGAGCGATACCCTTACGGCAGGTGAACTACTGGATTTGCCGCCAGAAGAAGTGTTACACCGCCTGTTTCACCAGGAAGTGGTTGAAGTATTCCCGGCCCAGCAGATTAGTTTTGTCTGTGGTTGCTCGAAGCAAAAATGTGAATCGGCGCTATTCAGCTTGGGCCGCGCGGTGATAGCCGAGCAACTGGCACTAGGTGGGCTGGATATGGCCTGCGAATATTGTAACAAGGCGTATCATTTCAGCGCTGACGAACTACAAAGCATTCATGACCAGCTGTAAAAAAGCCACCGCCGTAGCGGTGGCTTGTTAGTTAACAGCTTCAGATTTGCGTTCAGACCTTAACCCGGCGCCGTAACCACAGTAACGGCAACAGTAACAGCCCCAACCAGCCCGCACTACCACCCGATTTATGGGTTATAGTCACCTGGGCTGTGGCTGTTGCCTGCAGTCCGGCAGAATCACGCGCGGTCAAGGTCAGACTTTGGGTTCCGGCATCCGCTTTCACCGGTGCGCGGGTAAGCACGATCTGCCCATTCTGCACTGCAAAAAGCGGATTACTGGATGTTACGCTAGTCAAGGTCGCGCCGGCTTCCCGCACTTGCACCGTAGCAGTACCGACCACAGTGCCAGTTGCCGTGCCAGATGGCAGTGAACTCAGTGTCACAGCAGCGGTGATGGCAGGTGGCGTATCAGGAATATTAACCACTTCCACCGTCACTGTTGCCGGTGCTGAAACCTGACCCGCACTATCCAATACTGCTACTTCAAAGCTCACCTGTGTCAGACCCGCTTCGTAATCCAGAGCTGTCTGATTAGCGACCACAATACGGCCATCGCTGTTGATAGACAGTGCCGCCGACGAGCTGCCCAGAACGACAAACTCAGTCACCGCAGTGCGGAAATCACTCTCCGCTTGTAACTGACCAACGACGGTGCCAGTAGCTGTATTTTCATTGACACTGAAAGTTTTGCTACCAGCCAGCACGGGCTGCGCTAAAGGCGCTGCATAGTTTGCTACTGCTGCGGCGTCAGCCTGAGTCGACAACAGTACAAAGCTGCGGTTATCGCCGGCAGGTCGCTGCAGATAGGCCGACTCACCCGGTGCCAGCTCACTAACGGTACCTGAGGTTGCTGCCGCTGGGCCTTCTGCCGGCGCCAGCGACGAACTAAAGGTCACAGCAGGTGACGGGGTTAACGTCACCTGAGCCGTTAGCTGATCGGCTGTTTGCGCCTGACTGTAGCTTAATGAGAAGGAATCCGGGTTAGTCCGGAACCGCGCATTAATGGTACGGCCCAGATCTGCCGCCGTTAGACCAACATGGTTAAAACAGGCTTCCAGCGTGATCTGCTTACTACCGGCAAAATGCAATACATCACCGAGGAATCCGTTGGTGGTGTTGTACAGCGTATTAAACGAAACCATTACCCCGGGGCTTTGTGCATAGGTAGTACCAAGACGGGTTAACAACAGGGTATTCATGGTGTAGTTAAAGACACCATCATTATTGATATCCAGATCCAGCGCGTAGTTACCCTGCAGTAGGTGAGTTACCCCTTCTGCCAGATGGAAAGTTGGATATAAAGCATAACCTGAACTACAGGCGCTTGCCGGCGCTACATCAAAAGTAATGGCCCGGATATCATGTATTGGATTGATGGCCGGGTTAGCCGCCGAGGTGGCAACCAGAGTGGAGGCAAAAGGCTCAACCGGGATCACGCCGGTATTGGTGATTTTCGTGGCAACCTTGCCATCGACCAGCTCGCCCGATAGCGCCAGTTTGCCAACGGCTTTCGGGATCAGGTGGTACACCAGATGCAGATCATGATCAGTGGCTGTGCTGGGGTCATTAAAAATCAGGGCACCATCAAATTCAACCTTGTCCATCTGAGCCGCAGCTTGCAAAGCAGAGTAGAAGACACCGTTGGTTAACACAAAGTCAGGTAACCTGGCCGGATCAACCGTTAGTGTGACGTCAAATTCTATGGTTTGTTTGGCTGGAACCGTTACCGCAGCCGGGAAACTCCAGCTTAACGCCCCTGTCGCCGATTTATCAGCATAGCGATCCTGCATCCGCAGGTTATAGGTTTTATTGGTGTTACTGAAGTTTTTCAACGTGACCCGTTTGGTCATGCTGCTTGGTTTATCCAGCGACTGTAAACCAAAAGATAACGCCGCCTGTGCAGTATCGAAGCGCGCGTCATTCACCCAAGCTGCGACCGGCGAGTTAACGGCTTTCTCGACATCCACCAAACCTGCACCAATCTGGCTGATTGATGCTAATTTAGCATCCGGATTGATACCCACCGGTTCACGGTGCACCGTCAGATTCGCCGTATTCATTAGCGTGGCTTTAATTTCCAGCGCATTGCGCTCAGGTAAGGCACCGCGCAGCAGCGCAACAGCACCAGCGGTAATTGGGCCAGAGAACGAGGTACCATTAACCGGAGCAGTGCCGGTACCTGTACCTAAGCGGGCAACCTGGATCGCGACCCCCGGTGCAGTAATTTCCGGCTTCAGCAAACCATCCATCGATGGACCGCGTGACGTAAAGTTAGCAATAGCACCGGCACCAGATTTGCCAACGGAACGAATATCGTAGCTAACTGTTTCGCCAGCTTCCAACTTGGCTTTGATAGCATCGCCCACTTCTTTGGTAATCATTACTGACGGAATCGTTACCGCTGGATCATCCCCACCCGCTACGATCGGCGCCTCACCCGGATTACTATTCGCAATAATCACAAAGGCAGCGCCACGCTGTTGTGCAACCTTAACTTTGTCGGCAAAGGCGCAGACACCACGCGATACCAACACTGCCTTACCGGTTAAATCAACCTCGGCAGGCAGCGCATTACAGGCCGTATATTCGCCCGGCACCACCACCAGTGGTGTGTTGGCAGAACTAAAAGCAAAATCCAGAGTTCGATTAAAGGCAGAAGCTGTCATCACTGCCGTCGCGCCGTTTATTACCGCAGCTTCAAAGACTCCAACTGCCGCTTTCGGGTGTGTCATAGCGCCAACAGAAAGTGCGTTAGGTGTGGTACTAGGACCGCCAACCCGGAATGGCACATTACCGTCGTTACCTGCCGAGATAACCAGATTTGTCCCCAGTTTTACGGCACGCTGAATTAAGAACTGAGTACCACTAACTGCTTGGGTTGAGCCAAATTGGCCACCAAGTGACATATTGATAATATCGACCCGATCTTCCATATTGCCATCGCCGTTCGGGTCCATTGAGGCTTCTAATGCTCTTAGCTGAGCGACACCCGGACAGGTATTAGTACAAACGGTATAGGCATAAAAAGCGACTTTTGGTGCAATGCCAGATACCGAATGTGCCACAGAAGTACCATGGCCGGCACCAGCCAGACGGACATCGTCGATAGGATTAGGGTCATTCCGCAAAAAGTCGTAGCCACCGATAATCTGACCAACTGGCCAGGCTGGTGCATTAACCTGGTCACTTAACGCTGCATTGTAAGCAGCCGTGGTGCCAGGACCACCCAATAAGGCATGGGTATAATCCACACCGGAGTCCAGAATAGCAACCCGGATCCCTTCACCGGTCGCTTTGCCAGATTGCACCGTTTGCAGCGCCCGGATGTACTCGGCGCTGTCAACCACCATCGGCTTACTATCATAGATAGGCAAAATATTCTGTACTGCGCTGTGCTTACGCATCTCGGCCAGAGCTTCAGTAGAGGCGTTCACCACCAAACCAGCTGCCAGATGTTTGGTCGCCAGTAAGATTTCAGCATCCGGATCGACGCTGTGCAGTTGAAACGTCACTTCCTGCTGAATTTGTTCTGCAGTCAGCTGATACTGTGCCGCCAACTGTTGATCAAAGCGCGAGCCTTGCAAGGCGTCACTGGACGCCGGGGCATTTAGCAGGATTAACCATGCACTCGGTTGCTCAGTTTCAGCATGTAGGCTAACTGCCGTTTGGTTATTAAAGATTTCGTGCACACTTTGGCCATGTGCTGTTCTGAATTGCTCGATGCCGGCTACCGCAGACCCGGAAATAGCCAAGCCGACAGCTGTTGCCAGCAGGGTTTTATTCATTTTTCCCAAGGTATTACTCCTTCCAGATTATTATTGTTATACCGGGCGAGATATTTTATTTAGTTACCCGGTGGCTGGTGAAAACTTTGCCAAAATGACAAAGCAACCAGGGGCACAGTGAGAGTCTGTGCCCACAAGAGATCATCTCTCTTTACCGGTTTTTACCACAGCTTTGGATGGATGCAATGCTAAAAAAAAGGATTAATGTAAAAAATAATGACACTTTACCGCGAATTACTGTAATTGATATTTTACAGCTCCATAGTCAAATACAGGTACTGCGGGCTATTGCGGCGACTTCAGTGGCAGGCTAACGGTTACAACCAACCCGCCTTTGGCATGATTATGCAGACGTACCTCGCCATGATGCATGGCAACGATCTTCTTAATAATGGCCAACCCCAAACCGGAACCGCCGCTGCCCCGGGCTTCATCCCCCTGGACAAAGGGACTAAACATCGCCTGCATCTTATGCTCGGGAATACCAGGGCCGTGATCCCGCACTTCCAGATAAAGCCATTTCGCTGCCCGCTCATAGCCGGTGCTAATTTCGATATCACCTTCACTGTAGCGTAAGGCATTTTCCAGCAGGTTATTCAGCATGCGTTTCATTGCCAAACGACGTAAAGCGACTAAGGGCAAAGCCGGATCAAGGTAAGTTAGGATCTGACGCTGCTGCACCTGTTCCGCCTGCACCAGATCGCGGACCAGCTCATTTAAATCCAGCAGTTGTGGCTCTTCCTGCTTATGGTGCCGCAGATAATCAATAAACTGGTCAATAATGGCATTCATATCCTCAATATCATTAATGATGCCATCACGGATCCAGGCATCCGACTCACTCATCATCTCTGACGCCAGCCGGATACGCGTTAACGGTGTGCGCAAATCATGCGACACACCGGCCATCAGTAACGCCCGATCTTCTTCCAGTTGCCGGATCCCCTGCGCCATATAGTTAAAGGCCTTGGTTACCGCCAGGATCTCAGTGGCCCCCTCCTGCTCTGATAACGGCGGCGGAAATTCACCGCGCCCAACCTGCAGTGCCGCCTGCTGTAACTTCTGTAGCGGCCGATTCAGGTGTCGGGCCAGTGTCCAGCCACCCAGCACACTTAAGGCGCCAATCATCAGCAAATAAAAAGTGAGTAACGGAAAACTGGCTTCGTCCAGCCCGGCCAGCGGCACCCTGACCCACAGGTCCTGCTCAAGATCAGGCCTGACCCAGAAGATAAAACTATCGGTTTGTGAAATTCTGACCTCGGCTTGCTGCTGCAGCTCATCCGACAGTTGTTGTGAGAAGTAACCGTAATAACTGGCCTCGGCCAGTCCCTCTCTTAAAGCTTGCTGCTCGTCAAATACCCGCACCTGTGTCGCTTGCTGAAAATGTGCCGCTATAGCCTGTTGTAACTCAAGGTCGGTTACCGTTGCCGGTAATGCCAACCTTACTTGCTTGGCGACCAGATGACTGATTTGCTGGGTGCTGGGTTTAATCACATAAAAAGCGACTGACAGGTAAGACACCACCTGATTAATTAACAGCATGACGCCAATCAGGAATACCGTTTGCCCGAAAGCGCTGCGCGGGAAAAATCTCATCCGTTCAGACTACCGTCCGGCACAAAAACATAGCCCAAACCCCATACCGTTTGAATGTAACGCGGATTAGCAGCATCATCTTCCAACATCCGGCGTAAACGCGATACCTGCACATCAATGCTGCGCTCCATCGCGGAATAGTCGCGGCCGCGGGCCTGATTCATCAGCTTATCGCGTGATAAGGGTTCGCGGGGGTGGCTTACTAACACCTTTAATACGGCGTATTCACCACTGGTCAGGGGTAATTGTTGCTCACCTTTAAACATTTCCCGGGTCGCCAGGTTAAAACGGTAAGGACCAAATTCAACAATACCTTCCGCCTGACTGGGCGCGCCCGGCACCTCCTTGGTCTTGCGCCGCAATACCGCGCGGATCCTTGCTAACAACTCTCTTGGGTTAAAGGGCTTTGGCAAATAATCGTCAGCCCCCATTTCCAGGCCAATAATCCGATCTACCTCGTCACCCTTTGCTGTGAGCATAATGATCGGAATTTCGTTTTCCTGCTGACGCAATTTGCGGCAGATCGACAAACCGTCTTCACCGGGTAACATCAAATCCAGCACCAATAAATGAAAGTGCTCGCGTTCCATCAAACGCAGCATTTGTTCGAAGTTCGCCACGCTACGCACCTGATAGCCTTGCTCCACCAGATAACGTTCCAGCAAAGAGCGTAGTCGCAAATCATCGTCGACTACCAGAATCTTGGTTGTTTCAGTGACCACTACCCTATCCTTATTTCTGATGCTTTTCAGGTCACTATAAACGAAAATGCCGTCTTTGCATCGGCCAGACGGCATAAACTATGTTACAAAGTTTGTCTGCCCGGCAGGACGACAAACTACTGTTGGCCCGCCTCCTTTTTCATGGGCGGGTTAACCCAATAGATCCTGGGGCTGAGACTGTTTTTTTTCGCCGCGGCTTCGACCTGATTAATATAATCCTGATCAACCTGGCTACGGGCAGTCTGCACCGGCGTCGAGCTACAGCCAGCTAACAGCAGCAAGGACGTGGCAATGGCAATTGTCTGGCGCATTTTCATTTACACCTCTCCTGTCACAGGTATTCCTTCTTAAGCCTAGCCAGCACGGCTAATATTGCCAAAGCGAACTGGTCGAAATTTAGCCAGCAAAAGGCCGCAACTGGCTAAAAAGCTTTACGCTCTAATGTACTATGGCTGATAATCGGCGCCAGTGCTGTAGAAAGGAAATGTCATAACAGGTGAAACGCACCAGCAGTAAAACCTTGCTAATTACCCGCGAGGGCTATCAACAGCTCAAAGCCGAACATGATGAGCTCTGGTTTAAAAAACGCCCGGAGATCACCCGTATTGTCAGTTGGGCCGCCAGCCTTGGCGATCGCTCTGAGAATGCCGACTACACCTACAATAAGAGATTACTTCGGCAAATTGACAGTCGGCTGCGCTTTTTACGCAAACGGCTGGAGGAGCTGAATATTGTCGATTACTCACCACAGCAAGCCGGCCGGGTGTTCTTTGGCGCCTGGGTCGAATTGGAAGATGACGATGGCAATAGCCTGAAATTTCGCATTGTCGGCCCGGATGAAATCTACGGCCGCAAAGACTATATCTCGATCGACGCCCCTATGGCCCGCGCCTTACTGAAAAAACAGGTCGATGACGTGGCCACGGTTTCCACCCCAAATGGTCCGAAAGACTGGTACATCGTGGCTATCGACTATCCGCAGCCAACTCAGCCCAGTTAAGGCTTTAAGCTCAATCGCTGCGCCAAACCGTTACAGGAATTTAGTGTTATGTCTATGCTGATTAATCAAATTGCTACTGAAATCGCCGCCCGCCCGGAGCAGGTTGCCGCCGCCATTGCCTTACTGGATGAAGGCGCCACTGTGCCTTTTATTGCCCGTTACCGGAAAGAAGTCACCGGCGCCCTGGATGACACCCAGCTGCGTACCCTGGATCAGCGCCTGAGCTATTTGCGTGAACTGGAAGAGCGGCGCCAGGTGATTCTAAACACCATCGCCGAGCAGGGTAAACTGACCGCCGAACTGGAACAGCAAATTCGCGCCGCGGATAATAAAACCCGACTCGAAGATTTGTATTTACCCTACAAAACCAAAAGACGGACTAAGGGCCAATTGGCGATTGAAGCTGGTATTCAGCCACTGGCTCTGCTATTGCTGTCAGAACCAACACGGCAACCGGAACAGGAGGCCCTCGCCTACCTGAACGCTGAGGCCGGTTATGCCGATGTCAAAGCCGTATTAGAGGGCGCCAAATATATTCTGATGGAGCAATTCGCTGAAGACGCTGACTTGCTGGCCCGTTTGCGCGCCCATCTGAGTCAGCATGCCGTACTGCAAAGCCGGGTTGTTGCCGGCAAGGAGCAGGAAGGTGCCAAGTTCAGCGACTACTTCGAACACAGCGAAGCGCTGAAACAGGTGCCTTCGCACCGCGCGCTGGCCATGTTCCGGGGGCGCAACGAAGGCATACTTAACCTGCAGTTACTGCCTGAACTCAGTGAACAACCCCACGCCGTCTGTGAACAAATGGTCGCTGAGCAATTTCAGATCCGGCAGTTGGACCGGCCGGGCGATGCCTTCCTGCGCACCGTTGTACAGTGGACCTGGAAGGTAAAACTACAGCTGCATCTGGAAAATGATTTATTGAGCGAACTGCGGGAACGGGCCGAAGCCGAAGCGATCAGGGTATTCGCCCGCAACCTGAAAGATTTGCTGATGGCAGCACCCGCCGGCATGCGCCCGACTCTGGCACTGGACCCCGGACTGCGCACCGGTGTAAAGGTCACGGCCATTGATGAAACCGGCAAGCTGTTAAATCACACCACCATTTACCCGCATGCGCCCCAAAATCAATGGGATAAATCCGTTCAGGTCCTGTCGGCCTTGTGCAAGGCCTACCAGATTGAGCTGATTGCGGTTGGTAATGGCACCGCCTCGCGGGAAACCGATAAACTGGCTGCTGAGGTGATTAAGACGCTGCCCGGTCAACGGATCAGCAAGGTGATGGTGTCCGAAGCCGGCGCCTCGGTATATTCGGCATCGGAGTTGGCGGCGCAGGAATTTCCAGAGCTGGATGTATCCTTGCGGGGCGCCGTCTCGATTGGCCGCCGCTTACAGGATCCGCTGGCCGAGCTGGTAAAAATTGAACCTAAAGCCATTGGCGTTGGCCAGTATCAGCATGATGTTAACCAGAGCCTATTAACCAAATCGCTGGATGCCGTAGTAGAAGACTGCGTAAACGCCGTCGGTGTCGATTTGAACACCGCTTCAGCGGCATTACTGGCCCGGGTAGCAGGCCTGAACAAAACGCTGGCACAAAATATTGTGCAGTATCGCGATCAACATGGTCGCTTTACCAGCCGCAGCCAGTTGTTAAAGGTGCCGCGTCTGGGGCCGAAAGCCTATGAACAGGCCGCCGGCTTTTTACGCATTAATAACGGCACTAACCCACTGGATGCCTCAGGTGTGCATCCCGAAGCCTACCCACTGGTCGAGAAAATTGTTGCCGCGCATCAGAAAAGTGTCGAGCAGCTGATTGGCAACAGCAGTTTCCTGAAACAAATCGATGCCCGGCAATTTGTCGATGACCATTTTGGCTTACTGACTATCGCCGACATTCTAAAAGAGCTGGACAAGCCTGGTCGCGATCCACGGCCGGAATTTCAGATGGCGAACTTTAAAGACGGGGTGGAAACCCTGGCCGATCTCAAACCCGGCATGTTGCTGGAAGGGGTGGTCACTAACGTCACCAACTTTGGTGCCTTTGTCGATATCGGCGTGCATCAGGATGGCCTGGTCCATATCTCTTCGCTGGCCGATAAGTTTGTCAGCGATCCGCATCAGGTGGTCAAAGCCGGTGATATTGTTAAAGTGAAAGTATTGGAAGTCGATCAGGCCAGAAAACGTATCGCGCTGACCATGCGGATGGATGAGCAGGCTCGCAGCAATGACGACAGTAATATTTCGACTACCGGTAAAGCCCGACCAGAGCGCAGCTCAGGCAGCAACAGAACCAGCCAGACGCCAAAACAGGAACAAGGCAATGCGGCCATGGGTAATGCCTTCGCGGCGGCCTTAGCGAAATTTAAAAAGTAGGATAAATATTGGCAGGAGAAACCGGAATTGCAGCTGGGGCGAGTAGATTAAACCTGCTGTCGTAATGGCCGCTGTGCCGGTTCAGTTGCCAGCTGATAGAAGTTTTCAATCACCTGGCCGCGTCTGGTCATAAGTGCCTGCCATTCCAACCGTTCACGCTGTGGTAAAACAATATCGGCTGCATCAGCCTGGGTAAGCTGTGACTCAGCTGCTGTAGAACCTTCCTCAGTCGTGCTGCTATCACTGGCTGCGGCATTAGCGAGCGGCGCCTTCTCGGCGATAAGCTCGGCCTGAGCTTGCAACAGGCGTTGGCCAGCCTCCGCTGCGATACTACGATCAGCCGCTGAGGGTTCGGCTGGTGCCAATGCCGCCGCCTTGACCTGCTGCATTTTCTGAACCGTCGCTGCCGGATCGCCAGGTACCGGTGCCAGATCAATTTGCACCTCGCCACCTACGGCATAGCGTTTACCGTCAGGGCCTTGTTGATATTGATAACTGGGCGCGCTGGCGTAACGGCCGCCGACAATAGCATGAGCCTGCTCATGCGCCCGGACTTCCTGATCACGCACCTGCAGTTCGCGAATCTCCCGCTGCTCGGCCTGTTGCTGTTGTTGTTCCGACTGTTGCCCGGCCTCTTGCTTCTCATCCTGCTCGCCGCGCTCACCTTGCTCACCCGCTACCGCTTGCTGCGTCTCGGTTTCCTTACCATTGGCGTCATACAAGGCAACGTTGGCGCTGGTATTAGCTGCGCCACGTTGCCGATCATCTGCTGCCAGTGGTCGCTCAGCCGCACCTTTTTCCAACTCCTTTACCGGCTCAATCGGCTCGCGCCGTTGCATATCACGCCGCGCCTGCTCCGTGGCCGGATTCGCGGTGTTAATGCTGACATTGGGGTAATAGGAGGTGATTTGCATGACAATCAGACCCGGATATCAATAATATTACCGAGCATTTCATCGGCTGTGCGCAAACTCCGGACATTGGCCTGAGCCAGCAATTCCTGTTGCTCCAGGCGCACCAGTGATTGAGTGGTGTCTGAGCCAGCAGCACGATTTGGCTCAGTAGTATCAGCCGGCGCTGGCGTAGCCGTCTGCTGGGCAGCAGCAGCCGAAACCTGCTGTTCCTGCTGCCGGTTTTGAGTTGTTTGCCGGTTGATATTCAGCGTTTCTTCGCTAATCGCATTGGACGCACGCTGCAAACCTTGCATGCCGGCACTAAAGGCAGACTGAATTTGCATAACCAAGCCCTCTTTATTCGCTTGCTGTTAGACTGCTTAATTATCGAACAGTTTCGACAAAAAAGAAAGCAAGGGCTATCAAGAGCCCTAACCACTTCTGCCCGCTAAATATTTTTATTGCAGTGCGCTACGCAGCCACTGGCAGAATTCATCCGGGTGAGAAATAAAGGGCGCATGCGAGGCTTTGGCCAGTACCGTTAGTTTTGCAGCTGGCTGCAATTGCTGTAACAAAGGCAGCACTGCCACTGGTACCAGCGAATCAAGCCGGCCATAACAGCCCACCACCGGTTGAGTTAGCGCGGCAAACTGTTGTCTCAGGTCAGTGTCTGCCAGCAGGGTTAACGCCTGCACTACGGCCTGGGGTTGTGCCTCCGGAAAGCGGGCAATACTGTCGCGTAACTTAAGAATATCCTGCTTGGCATGCTCTGAGCCCAGCGCCTGGATCGCCAGAAAACGCTGAATCGTTTGCGGCAAATTCTGGCTCAGGGCACTGGCAAACTGCTGCATCACTTCGGCGCGCATCCCGGGCCAGTCATCTGTCGCCAAAAATTTCGGCGTCGCGGCCACCAGCGCCAGTTGCTTAACCTTGTCCGGATAGGCCGCGGCCAACGCAATGGCCAACAAACCGCCCAGGGACCAACCACAAAGATAACTTTGCTCTGGCAGCTGCGCAGCAAGCTGGGACAGCACCTCATCCAGACGGTAAGCAGGCGGAAACTGTCGGCTTAGGCCAAAACCCGGCAGATCCAAAGCCAAGACCTGAAAATCGCCAGCCAGTTGTTGCTGGACTTCGGACCAGACGCCCTGATTTAAGCCCCAGCCATGTAACAGTACCAGTGTTGGTTTGGCGGTTGTGC
Source organism: Alishewanella sp. (assembly GCA_036759505.1). Lineage (GTDB taxonomy): Bacteria > Pseudomonadota > Gammaproteobacteria > Enterobacterales > Alteromonadaceae > Alishewanella. The sequence continues at coordinate 37,837 of DAIOUM010000002.1, forward strand.
TGTATTCTGCCATACTCTGCTCATGTTAATGAAGGGTAATAAAATGGATCTGCTCAACCTGTTGCGTGCCGGCTGGCAACGGCTGTTGCCCTCACCCTGCTTATGGTGCAGCCTGCCGGTAATCCATCATCATTTTATGCTGTGTCAGGCTTGCCGCAGCGCGCTGCCGCAGTTTCCGTATCAGCTGTGTCATTTTAACCTGCTGTTCTTACCTGCTGTGCAACAAGGGCTGCCGCAGTGCCAGTTTGACCGCCTGCTCAGTCTAAGCTGGTATCAACAGCCCTATCAACACTGGATCAGCCGCTGGAAGTATCAACAGGATCCGTATGCCGGCGCTTTACTGCAGCAGGAATTTTGCGCGTTGTTGCAGCGATATCAACAAAGCCAGCCGTTACCACAGGCACTGGTTTATGTACCGATGGCGCCAGCTCGCGAGCGGCAACGAGGCTTTAACCAGGCCAGAGTTCTTGCTGAAAGTGCCGCCAAAAGCCTGGGCATCCCGCTGCTACACTGCCTGCAGCGCTGTCGCACCACGGCGCCGCAGCAGGGCCTGAACCGCCAGCAACGTTTAGCTAACCTGCGGCAGGCATTTCGCTTAGTTGAGACGCAACTACCACCAAAACTGGCACTGATCGATGATGTCGTCACCACCGGCAGCACCGCCAATCAGCTAGCGCAGCTGCTGCGAGCCGCCGGGGTGACAGAGCTTAGCCTGTGGACGCTGGCGGTAACGCCAGCCTCTGCTCACTCTTCGATCTGAACGCTGGCGTTAAAGCCATGGCTTAAATACAGCGCATTAATCAGCAAACGGCTAGAGCCTTTAAAGTAACCGCGAAATACTGGGTTATCGCTCATACCAATCACCCGGCCCTGCCCGAGGTTATGCGCCACCAAAGCTGCACCCTGTGCAATGCGGGGGATAAACTCGGCAGCAGCATAGCCAGCCAGATGCGGCTGAGCGCTATAGGTTGCGACATTGACAAAGGGCGCCTGACTGGGCTGTAACAGCAGGGTGCTGTTTTTAAACAACGGTAATTCGCGCCGCGGTATGCCAAAGGTCAGCGGGTGGCTCAAGTCCAGCTCAGCACTGAAAATGGCACCGGCGATCCGCTGTTGACCGCCCAGTTTTTCGCGATCGGCATAACGTAAATCATGTTGCGGGATCAGTTGGTTCATGTCCTGTACTGTCCAGACTCCGGCTTGCAACAGCTTGGCATCCACCAACCAGGCGGCACCGCGCTTCTGCCCCCACAACACACCACCTTGCTGTACCCACTGCCGTAACTTGGTTATTTCACTCTCTTTCCAGCTGCGGTAATCCCCATCCGGTAATAAAATATGGGTATAGCGGCTCAGGTTAAGCCGGGACAAACGCTCCGGCTCTGCCATGCTGGGAGAGATGCCGGCTAACCGCTCCAGGTTGTACCAGAGTTCGCCGGCCTCAGTCGAGTTAACGCCAGGACCTGCCAACACCAATACCTGAGGTAAGCGCACCGGTGTAAAATTATGGCTACCCAGATCACTGCCGCGGCTGGTTAAGCCGGTGGTCAGGGTATGAACAGGTAAATTAAAGCGCTCCTGCAGTCGCTGCAAACGGAAAAACCAGTCAGCATGCTGCTGTAAACCGGCAGCGACGACCATAGCGCCAGCGCGGAAACTACGCGAACCCTGCGGTGTACTGCCGGTAAAATCACCCAGTGCCGCTCTGACAATCAGCCCTTCCTCCAACATCGCCTGCAGCATCACCGGTGATAATTGATCCTGCCAACCCAGCACATAGGCATAACCACCGGCCTGCATCGTCTGACTGCGGGCTCTGGGCTGTGCCTGCCACGGCTGCTCTGCTGCCGCGCGACCGGGTTCACGGTTCACCGCCACAAAATCGATGTTATAGGCATAGGGTAAGGTCCAAGCCGAAACATCATAGAAGGTGTTGTCATTAAAGCTTTTTTCCGTGCTAAAGGCCGCTTTTAACAGCCGGTATTGTGTTTGCTGCAGTGGTACATAGTAGCTCTGGCCGGCACGGAAAGTGCTTTGTTCATACTGCCAGTCAGCCGTTAGCGGATAGGCCGCAATCTGATGCTGACTCAGCAGTTGTAACAGTGCCTCCAACCGGCTGCGATCCTGACTCTCGGTCAGAATATAGCCCTTGATACGGTCAGCGCGGGCCTGTTGCGCCGCAGATTGAAAAAATTCTTGCTGATAACTGAGTAACGCCTGCCGGTTAGCGACACTACCACGGATAGTAGACAGCGACGCATCAAACTGGTTTTTGATGGTTGCGGCGAAGGTTAGCAGGCCATTGATCGACTCCTGGGCATGGCCGCGGCTGCTGGCCTGCTCGAACAAGATACCAACACTGCCGGTAACATCGGGATAGGTGGAGCCTTTGCCGACATAGAAATCATCAAAACTTTCTTCGGTGTAATACAGCTGGCCGCGCTGATCAAAGGCCTGAGCATGAAAGCCGGCCAGGATCCGGGTCAATTCAAAATTGCGCTCCGGGGTCAGCGGATAGTTACGGCTGGGGATCCCTGGCTGAAAGAAATAGCTGGAGTTAGTGCCCATTTCATGGAAATCGCCGACCACATTCGGTTGCCATTTATGAAACTGTGCGATCCGCGCCTGACTTTCCGGATGTTGCAGCAGCAACCAGTCGCGGTTTAAATCAAACCAGTAATGATTGGGCCGGCCATTCGGCCAGGGTTCAATATGTTCACGATGCTGCGGATCGGCCACCGGTGTTTTGCCGCGGTGCATATTGGCCCACAACGCAAAGCGATCGTGTCCGTCCGGGTTCATACTCGGCTGGATCAGGATCACCGCCTGACGCAGCCATTGCTGTACTTCCGGGCTATTACTGGCTGCCAGATAGTGTGCCAGCACCAGCGCGGCATTAGCGGCACTGGGTTCATTACCGTGCACGCCGTAACCGAGCCAGATAATCACCGGACTGTCATCACTTACCGCCCGGCTGCCCCGCACCTGTGCCAGATGCTGGCTGCGAATTTGCTCTAACCGCGCCAGATTTTCCGGCGCCGAAATCACCAACTGCAGTAAGGGCCTTTGCTCATGACTGCTGCCAATCACTTCCAGCTCGGCACGCGGCGACTGGGCAGCGAGTACCTCGAAGTAACGCTGGATCTGGTCATGCCTGGCATGCCATTCACCTACCGGAAATCCGAGCACCTGCTCGGGTGCCGGCACCTCAGTTGCCACCGGCTCATTAAAAAAACTTGCCTGCACCTGCCAGATACTGCAGAGCAGGATGATGCCTAACATTTTTTTCATTATTGTCTCCCCAGACTCGCGGCTAAGTTAGCCAGAAACCGCCACAAAACTCAAGCAGGGCTGGCATCAGACAGGTAGGAAGAGTATGATAGCAACATAACCTAGTAATTTAGTCAGGTACTACGATGATTACGATTTCAGAACAGGCTCAGGCACACTTTGCCAAATTGCTGGAGAAACAAGCGGCCGGCACCCATATCCGGGTGTTCGTGGTCAACCCGGGCACGGCCCAGGCGGAATGTGGCGTATCTTACTGCCCGGCTGATGCGGTAGAAGACACCGATATCCGCTTACCTTTTAACGGCTTTGATGCCATCGTTGATGAAGAAAGTAAGCCGTTTCTAGTGGACGCTGAAATCGATTTTGTCACCGACCAGATGGGTTCACAGCTGACCCTAAAAGCGCCGAATGCCAAAGTACGCAAGGTGAGTGACAATGCCCCATTGATGGAGCGGGTGCAGTATGTGATTGACAGTGAGATCAACCCGCAACTGGCTAACCATGGTGGCCGGGTCAGCGTGATGGAAATTACCGAGTCAGGTGTTGCAGTACTGCAGTTTGGCGGCGGTTGTAATGGTTGCTCCCAGGTTGACCTGACCCTAAAAGAAGGGATTGAGAAAGAGCTGTTAAATCGCTTTAGTGGTGAGCTGGCCGGTGTGAAAGATATCACTGAGCATCAACGTGGCGAGCACTCTTACTACTAAAAAGCCGGCGCTTTTTATGCTATAACACACTCTCGGACTGGTCGGCGGCCTTTGAGCGCAGCCGACAGCGGCCTTTCTGGCCGTCTTCGGGTTTTGTTTGGAGTGGTGTTTGGAGTGCTGTTATGCGCGCTTTGCTGTTTTGCTGTTTATTAAGCCTGAGTTTGCCCGCCTCTGCGGCCGTGATGCTGATCTATCACCATGTTGCCGAGGATACCCCCAGAGTCAGCTCTGTCACCCCCGCTGAATTTCGCGGCCATCTGCAGTATCTGCGTGATAATAATTTTCAGGTCATCGGCCTCGACGTACTGATAGACCAGCTCAAAAGCGGCAAGCCCATTGCCGATAACGCGGTAGTGATCACCTTTGATGATAGCTATGAAAATAATTACACCACTGCGCACCCGATCCTGCAGGAATTCGGCTATCCCTACACCATCTTTATCAGCCCGGGAGATATCGATAAACGCACCGGTCCGGTCATGACCTGGCAACAAATCAAACAAATGTCAGACGATGGCGTTCTGGTCGCCAATCATGCCATGTGGCATGAGCATATGGCCAGGCCGGAAAAAGGTGAATCTGAGGCAGACTGGTTAAAACGGATGCGCCAGACCATTCTGGATGCCGAGCGGCGGATCAAGGAAGAAACCGGTCAGAGCCATCAGTGGCTGGCCTACCCCTATGGCGAATTTAGCGGCGCGCTGGAGCAACTGGTAACGGAACTGGGCTTTATTGGCATTGGTCAGCAATCCGGTGCCATCGGGCCACTGACGAAACTCACCCGCATCCCCCGTTATCCGGCGGCAGGTCAGTACGCGGATTTGAAAGATCTGGGACAAAAGTTGCGGACTTTGGCCTTTCCAATCACCGGCTATCTGTCTGCCGACCAGGTGATTAGTAGCAATCCGCCAACCTTACGCCTGCAACTGAAGATTGAAGATTTCCGTAAACAGCAGCTGCGCTGCTTTGCCGGCTCTGAGGTCCTGGAGCCAAACTGGTTAGATGACAATACCTTTGAAGTCAGGGCCAGTAAGCCAATAAATCGCGGGCGCAGCCGCTACAATTGCACCGCGCCGTCGCTGAGTAAAAAAGGCTATTTTTACTGGTACTCGCAGCCGTGGCTAAATTAATAGCCTAACTTTGCCAGCACCAACGGAAAATCGGCCAGTAGCTGTTCGGTATCAATGACCGGCACCTGGCCAATTGCCATTTCAGGTTTAAACATCGCCACCAGCTGCCCCTGCGGATTGATCAGCACTACTGAAGCGCTGTGATCGACCAGATAATTCCCCTCCGCATTACTGTTCAGTGCATACATCAGACCCAGCTGCCGTACAAAGGGAAACAGCTGATCATGGCCGGCAGTCAGCCCCAGCACCGCCGGTTGCTGAAAGTAGTTCACATAATTATTGAGCTGCTCCACGCTGTCGCGCTGCGGATCAACCGAAATAAACCAGACTTTCAGCGGCTCCTTCACCATAGCCGCCAAGTCCGGCTGCACCCCGGCCAGCTTGGCCAACGTTAAAGGACAGATATCCGGGCAATAGGTATAGCCGACAAAAGCCAGCGTCCATTGCTGATACAGCTGCTCACGACCGGTGGGCTGTCCATGCTGATCAACTAGCTGAAACTCCTGCAGATTGCGTGCCTGCGGATATACCAGCGCAGATTTCGGCTCAGCCGGCTGCTGCCATAGCTTATAACTGAGGCCACCGGCCACCACGGCCGCAATCGCCAGCAGTAAGTAAGTCAGGTTACGAAACATAAAGCGCTAACACCTTAAAGTAATGGTCTACTAACAATAACAGGAAGAGTACCATTAAATGTACGATCGAGAACTTAAAAGTCGCCATTGCGGTGTCAGAGCCGGCAGCAAATTTCAACTTCCACGCGTATTGTAAAAAGCGTAGATTCAGCAAGGTACTGCCAACCAGATAGATAGCACCAGTCATCCCGACAATATAGGGCAGCAAGCACACCAGGCATAACAACAGGGTATAAAGCAGGATAGCGCTCTTGGTAAAGTCGATACCGTGTGTTACCGGCAACATCGGCATATTCACCCGGGCATAATCATCGCGGCGGTGAATGGCCAGGGCCCAGAAATGCGGCGGCGTCCAGGTAAAAATAATCATCACCAACAGCAGCGCATAGCCATGCACCTCGCCGGTTACTGCCGTCCAGCCCAGCAAAGGTGGCATAGCGCCAGCTAAGCCACCGATCACAATATTCTGCGGTGTTGCCCGCTTGAGAAACATGGTGTACACCACGGCATAACCAAATAAACTCAACAGCGTCAGCCAGGCGGTCAGCGGGTTCACCGCCAGATAAAGCAGGGTAAAGCCGGCAGCCGCCAGGCTACAGGCAAAAACGATCGCCTGCTTGCTGCTGATCCGTCCGCGGGCAACCGGTCGGCTGTGAGTACGTGCCATTCTGGCATCAATACGTTGATCCACCACATGATTCAGTGCCGCTGCCGCCGCTGATAACAAACCTATACCGAGGGTCGCACTTAACAACAGCCACCAGGGCGCCAGGTGATTGCTGGCCAGCACCATTCCGACCCAGGCGGTCAACACCAACAGCGCTACCACCTTGGGTTTAGTCAACTCCAGATAGTCGCGCCAGCGCCGGCTACTTGATCCACTGATAATTGCCGTTGCCATCTTAAGCCTCCTGCGGTTTCGGGTATGCGATCTGGTAGCAAATCACCACTGACAACATCAGTAAATTCGCTCCGACAAAATTATGCGCCACAGCATTTAGCAGTGGTAAGTGCAAGACAATATTCAGTAAGCCCAGCGTCAACTGCACGGCCAATACCGCAGCCAGGGCCAGAGCAAACCTGCGCATCAGTACTTCGCTGGCCTGACGATACAGGCGCCAGGCAAAGGTCGCGACAATAAGGGTGGTGACTACAGCACCTAAGCGATGTAATACATGAATAGTGGCACGCGCATCCTGCGACATCACGCCGTATTCGTAATCATCATGGCCCAGGTGCAAATCGAAGGCTTCCGCAAAGGCCAGCCGGCTACTCCAACCGGCTTCACAGAACGGCAGTTCGATGCAGGCCAGCGCTGCGTAATTCGCTGCGGTCCAGCCACCCAGCGCGATCTGCAAACAGACCACCACTAAACTTAACAGCGCCAGCGGTAATAATGGCCTGAGCCCGGTATCCCGGCTACGCCAGGCCGGCTGCTGCTTTAGCCAGTATACGGCCAACAAACTAAAGAGCGTAAAACCAAACATCAGATGCGCCAGCACTACTATCGGTAACAGGCCCATCGTCACCGTCCAGGCGCCGAGCGTAGCCTGAAAGATCACAATCAGCAGCAGGGCGGCCGGTAAACTGCGCTCCGTTTGTTGTCGCCGCCAGTGCATTACCGCCAGTGCCGCGATCAACAGGCCAAGCGTACCGGCCAGATAGCGGTGGATCATTTCGTTCCAGGCTTTGGCATGTTCCAACGGTCGCTCGGGAAAACGTTCTGCCGCCAGTTGCATTTTTTCCGGTTTGTGCGGCACCTTTAAAAAGCCATAACAACCGGGCCAGTCCGGACAACCGAGGCCGGCATCGGTTAAGCGGGTGTAGGCACCCAGAATGATCACCAGCATGGTCCAGACTAACGTCAGCGTGATTAATTTTTTTTGTAGGCTCATACGCTGGTCCTGTCGTAGTTCATTAACTTCATTAAATCGGCACGAATCGCTTTCGCCGTAGCGGCCATCTGCTCGGCCTGGGCCGGTAGCGGATACTTCAGCAGCGCCAGACCACGTTGGTCAACCAACACAATATGTTGCTGTAAGTCGGCACTCAGGGCAGCTGGGGTCTCGGCCTGGGTAAACATCGGATAATCGCTCAGACTGGCCTGCCCCAGCAGCACCGGCTGCACCTGGTTTTGCTTGCGGCCCAGCCCAATATATAACTGCTTAACGGTATGCAGCGCCTGCTGGCAGGGAGTAGCACATTGCTCAGCGACGACCACGATACGCCAGTGCTTGGGCACCTTACCGGCGTCAGGCAACAGGTAAACTTCCTGACTTAACCAGTCACCACGACTGGAGCTGCCGGGGTTAAACCAACCTAATTCCAGCACCAGCTTCGCCAGCAACAGTGGCAGGGCACAGCACAGGATAAACAACAGCAGAAATTTATTCTTGTTCATAGTTTTTCTCTCGTTGCCAACTTGTCGCCAGTCCGACGGCCAGCACCGCGATCGCCAGACCAAGCCATTGCAAGGCATAACCACGGTGTTTTTCCGGCGGCATCACCACTGGCTGATAATGGGGGATAAAGTCAGATGCCTGCTGCTGATACAACACCGCCGGATACAGTGACCAGGGTAATTGTTGTTGCAGCAGGGCATAATCGATTTGCTGCATGCGCATCGGATAGCTGTCGCCTTCCAGATTCTGCCCCAGCAACAGTGCATTCGCCGGTCGGCTGCGCACCAGTGCCGCTATCGCGATTTCTGCCGGGATCTGCGGCTCGGGCAGCACTTGCCGGTTGTGGCCGGCAGCGAGCCAGCCCAGATTCACCAGCACCAGTGTGCTGCTATCGGCAAATTGCACCGGAATAATCACATCATAGCCAACCTTGCCGTGCAGAATTTGATTATCCAGCAACCAGATATAGGGCGGGACCCAATAGCCGGTGTCGCTAAGCAGAGCACCATCCAGTTCGGTTGCAGAACCCGCCAGCAGCTGCCGGCCGCTCACTGGCCCTTGCTGCTGCACTAAGGCGATTTGCTGCAGCTGCGCGGTTTTTTCGGCTGCCCGTTGCCATTGCCAATGTGATAACTTGATCAAAATGGCAAAAGCGGTCAGAGTAATTAATAACCAGACCCGGTTAACCGTAAATAATTGACCGAACAACTTAAACTGCATCAGTCAGACTCCGGAGTAGCTATGCTTATTAAAATCATTATCGGCGCACTGTTAATCTTTATCGTGTTTAATCTGGCCAGAGCCGGGGTGGCAATGGTGCGACAGCAGGAGAGTACCCTGCCAATGTCGCACTTTCTTGGCCGCCGGGTCCTGTATTCTGCCATCGCCCTGGGCCTGATCCTGCTGGCGATTGCCACCGGCCTGATCACACCAAACCCGCGGCCTTACTAGGCCGCGTCACAACACATAAACAAAGAAGAACAGGCACACCCAAACCACATCAACAAAGTGCCAGTACCAGGCTCCGGCCTGAAACGCGAAGTGTTTTTCTGGCGTAAAGTGTCCTTTCAGCACCCGCAGAAACACAAAGAACAGGATCAGGGCGCCCAGCGTCACATGTAGGCCGTGGAAACCGGTTAACAGGTAAAAGGTATTGCCATAGAAGCCGGAATCAAGCCGCAAGCCCAGATCGCGATAGGCGTGCACATATTCGTAGCCCTGCAGGCATAAAAAGATCACCCCCAGCAACAGGGTAACAAACAGCATGCCCTTTAGTTGACCCCGTTTATTCTGCTCCAGACCGGTATGGGCAAAGTGCAGTGTGACCGAGGAAATCAGCAGGATAGCCGTATTAATCGCCGGCAAACCCCAGGCTGGCATGGCCTGAGTTTCTATACCACCCGGTGTTTTTACCAGTGGCCATACCGGCTGAAAATCCGGCCACAGGATGGCAAAGGTCATGGCATTATTGCTTGCTCCTCCCAGCCATTCCATCGCAATGACCCGGCCGTAAAACAAAGCACCGAAGAAGGCCATAAAGAACATCACTTCCGACACAATAAACCAGCTCATGCCCTGCCGGAAAGATCGATCCATCTGGCTGCTATACAAGCCAGACATGGACTCATCAATCACATTGCGGAACCAGCCAACCAGCATAAAGACCAGAATGGCTAAGCCCAGTAACAATAACCAGCCACCAAAGCCAGTTTGTTGTTTACTCATATCAATAACATAGTGACCGGCGCCAAAGGCAATACAAAATAACGCCACAGCACCGACGATCGGCCAGGGACTTTGCGCCGGGACATAATATTTTTCGTACGTTTTACTCATCTTATTCCCCAAGATTTTCAGTAGCGGCACTGCCCTGCCAGTTAGCTGTCACATCGTACAGGGTGTAATTCAGCGTAATAGTGCTGAACTGTGCAGGCAGGGCCGGATCAACGTAAAACTGAACTGGCATCAGCATCTTATTGCCAGCTGCCAGTTGTTGTTGGGTAAAGCAGAAACATTCGATTTTATGCAGATACAACGCGGCCTGTCCGGGTGAAACTGAGGGCACCGCCTGACCGACAATCATCCGGCCGGTTGGATTTTCGGCCAGATAATTCATCACATGCACTTCACCCGGATGTACCGTCAAACGGCGGATCTCCGGCTGAAAAATCCATGGCATGTCTTTATTCGGTCTGGCCAGAAACTCAATGGTCACTTCACGGCTGGTATCAATACCATCTGCCAGTACCGTAGCCGGTACATTAGAGGTTTTGCCATTGATACCGGTGACTTCACAGAACACATCGTAAAGTGGCACCAGCGCAAAGCCAAAACCAAACATTAGTACCGTTACCAGTAGCAGTTTGCTTACCAAAGTCCGATGCAGCTGCATAGGGCCTCCTATTTCACTTCCGGCGGCGTATCAAAGGTATGGTAAGGTGCCGGCGACGGCACCTGCCATTCCAAACCTTCAGCGCCTTCCCATACCTGTGCGGTCGCTTTTTCGCCGCCGCGGGCGCATTTGACAATCACCCAGACAAAAATCAGCTGCGATAAGCCAAACAGGAAGCCACCCACGCTGATAAAGGCATTGAAGTCGGCAAATTGCAGTGCATAGTCAGGGATCCGCCGTGGCATACCCGCCAGGCCAACGAAGTGCATTGGGAAAAACAACAGATTGACTGAGATCAGCGAACACCAGAAATGCAGCTGACCTAACCTTTCGTCGTACATATAGCCGGTCCATTTCGGTAGCCAGTAGTAGGCGGCGGCGATAATGGAAAACACCGCGCCGGATACCAGTACATAGTGGAAATGCGCCACCACAAAGTAGGTATCGTGATACTGGAAGTCAGCCGGCGTAATAGCCAGCATCAAACCGGAAAAGCCGCCGATGGTGAATAACACGATAAAGGCCAGCGCAAACATCATCGGGACTTCAAAGGTCATGGCACCACGCCACATGGTTGCGACCCAGTTAAACACCTTCACGCCGGTCGGCACAGCAATAAGCATGGTGCAATACATAAAGAACAGCGTGGCAAATACCGGCATACCGGTCGTAAACATATGGTGCGCCCAAACCAGGAACGATAAGACTGCGATACTGGCGGTGGCGTAAACCATAGAGGCATAACCAAACAACGGCTTGCGGGCAAAGGTTGGCACTATCGCCGAGACAATACCAAATGCCGGCAGGATCATAATGTAAACTTCCGGGTGACCGAAGAACCAGAAAATATGCTGGAACAATACCGGATCGCCGCCACCGGCCGCATCAAAGAAGCTGGTACCAAAATATTTATCCGTTAATACCATAGTGACAGCGCCCGCCAGTACCGGCATCACCATAATCAGCAGGAAAGCAGTGATAAACCAGGTCCAGACGAACAGCGGCATCTTCATCCAGGTCATCCCCGGCGCCCGCATATTCCAGATGGTGACGATCACGTTGATGGCACCCATAATTGAGGAAATCCCCATAATGTGTACCGAAAACACAAAGAGCGCCGTACTGTCATTACTGTAGGTAGTGGATAACGGGGCATAGAAAGTCCAGCCGAAATCCGGACCACCGCCCGGCATAAACAAACTCAGCAGCAGGATCAGAAACGCAAACGGCAGGATCCAAAAGCTCCAGTTATTCATTCGGGGCAGCGCCATATCTGGTGCGCCAATCATCATCGGGATCATCCAGTTCGCCAAGCCGGTAAAGGCTGGCATCACTGCCCCAAACACCATAATCAGACCATGAACTGTGGTCATCTGGTTGAAAAATTGCGGTTCAACAAACTGCATGCCGGGTTGAAACAGTTCCAACCGGATCACCATCGCCATACTACCGCCGATAAAGAACATCACTAAAGCAAACACCAGATACATGGTGCCGATATCTTTATGGTTGGTAGTAAACAACCAGCGTTTTATTCCGGTTGGCTTATGGTCGTGATCATGGTCATGCTCATGTTCATGTGTAATAGCTGACATCGCTTACTCTCCCTTACCCTGCTGCACAGCGTAAACATCCGCAGCTTGCACGGCATCACCGGTATTATTATCAAAGGCGTTGCGGGTATAGGTAATGACCGCGGCCAGTTCTTTTAAGCTCAGCTGCTTGCCAAAGGCTTGCATCGCTGTACCGGGCTTACCATTGACGATAATATCGATATGAGCGCGGCGGTCATTCAGCACCAGCTGACTGCCACGGAGCGCAGGGAAGATACCGGGTAAACCATTGCCAGTGGCCTGATGACAGGCGACACACCAGCCCTGATACACCCGTTCACCGGTTGCCATCAGTTCTGCCATATCCATATTCATCGCCAGTAATTCACGCTCTGCTGCTTTTGCTGCGGCAATACGGGCTTCTTCCTGTACCACCCAGGCCTGGTAATCCGCAGGCTCTTTCGCAATCACCACCACCGGCATAAAGCCATGATCTTTACCGCATAGCTCAGCGCACTGACCACGATAAATACCTGGCTCATCTACCCGGGTCCAGGCTTCATTAATAAAGCCGGGGTTAGCGTCTTTTTTTACGGCGAAGGCAGGCACCCACCAGGAGTGAATCACGTCGTCAGAGGTCATCAGGAAACGGACTTTTTTCCCGGTTGGGATCACCAGCGGCCGGTCAACTTCCAGCAGATAGTTCTCGCCTTTGGCCAGCTTGTTGGCAATTTGCTCACGGGGTGTGGCCAACAAGGAGAAATATTCGATCTCATGATCAAGATATTTGTAATGCCACTTCCACTGCGAGCCCGTCACCAAGACGGTGACATCTGCAGCCGAGGTATCTTCCATCGCGATTAAGGTTTTGGTGGCAGGTATTGCCATACCAATCAGAATCACCACCGGAATGGCGGTCCATAAAATTTCAACCTTAGTGCTTTCGTGAAACTGAGCCGGCTGCACTCCCCGCGCTTTGCGATGGCGAATAATGGACCAGAACATGATCCCAAACACCACTGCACCGATAACGCAACAAATCCAGAAAATTGTCATATGCAGCTGATAAACCTGCTGACTAATTTCCGTAACGCCCCGGGTCATATTTAAAGGCATGGATGTTGATGCATTTGCCGATGCGGCAAAAAGCAGGGTCGGCAGCGACCAAAGCAGACAACGCGCGTTTGTCACTGTACTTCTCCTCTGTCATTTGCAAAGCAAATTGCAGAAACCAAGTACACAGAACTACACGGTTTTTTTTACTACCCACCCAACCGAATCTATGTGCTATACCCGTCATCCTTAAAGATTCGGGGATATAAGTTTCGCAATTTATTATTGTTATTGTTCTTGGGTTGATTTCGAGGCTAGCGCTGAAATCAGTAGCGGCACACCTGTTGTTATTTTTTCGCCGGCTACCGTCTAAGAATTATCCAGGATGAAGATTATGTAAACCCCTAAAATGCAAAAGTGCCGATAAAACCAACAGGTCATACCAGCACTTTTAAAAATAAGCTATTGAGAAATTTTATAAATTATAACCAGCTACCGTTGCGGATCACCCCAACTGCCAAGCCTTCTACGGCGAAATACTGCTGCCGTAAGTCCACTTTTATCACCTCAAAATCCGGATTTTCCGGGAACAGTAGTACCTGATGGCCATCGCGCTGAAAGCGTTTTACCGTGACCTCATCATCGACCCGCGCGACGATCACCTGACCTGGCTGCGCCTGCTGGGTTTTGTGTACAGCTAGCAAGTCGCCATCCAGAATACCGATATCCCGCATACTCATGCCTTGCACCCGCAATAAGAAATCGGCATGCGGTTTAAACAGGTTGGCATCGATCTGGTAATGATCCTGAACATGCTCTGCTGCCAGGATCGGCTGGCCGGCGGCGACTTTACCAATTAACGGCAAACCCAGTTGCTCCGGGGCCGTTTCATCCTCCAGTAAACGGATTCCACGCGAGGTGCCGGGTAACATCGCGATCACGCCTTTCTTGGCCAGAGCTTTTAAATGTTCTTCCGCTGCATTGGCTGACTTAAAACCCAGCCGTACCGCAATTTCCGCCCGCGTCGGCGGCATACCGGTTTCCTGTTGATAATCCTTAATCAGTTGCAGAATTTCTGCCTGCCGTGGAGTAAGAGGTCTGTTCATGCTGGCTACCCATACAGTATTTACTGTGAGTATATACAGTCTTTCTAGCCTTGCCAAGTTTTCAGCACGAACAAAACTTGCCGCTATGATCAGCTATGCTATTCTTAGCGCCCATTTTTTTCAGGTCAGTAAGGTTATGTTGTCAGGCTTTAAGCTGTTTACCAAACTGTTACGATGGCCCATCCGGCTGTTGGTGAAATATAAAATTGTGCCCGATAATCCGCTGCATGCACTCGGAGTCGAGCCTGGACGGCCCTTGCTGTATATCTGCCATACTGAGTCCGCCAGTGATTTGGCAACCTTACGCCGGGTATGCCAGCAATTACAGTTGCCTGATCCGCTATCAAAGGTGCAATTAGGGTCACAGCTACTACCACGTACCTTGTTTCTGGAGCAACCACACCGGCTGATCGGCGGGCGTGGCAAAACCCGCGCCCTGCAACAAGGCCAGCAACTGTTAGCCGCCCATCTGGCCCAGCCTGAGCTAAAAGCACAGTTAATGCCGGCTGCCATTTTATGGGGCCGGGCACCGGGTAAAGAGAACAGCATTAAATGGCTGATTGGCGAAGCACACTCACCAAACTGGCTGGCAAAATTACTTATTGTGCTGATTTCCGGACGCCATACGCTGGTACGGCTAAGTAAACCCGTGGATTTACAACAAATGGCGGCCCAGTTTGGTTCTGCACCGGAAACGGCGCGCAAACTACTGCGAATGTCGCGGATCCACTTTTACCGGCAACGGCTGGCAGCAACCGGCCCCAAACTGATGCAACGAAATCAGTTATTTAATGCGTTACTGGCCTCGCCGGCGCTGAAAAAGGCCATTGCCGACGAGGCCGAAACTAAACGCATCAGTTATCAGGCGGCGCAACAGGAAGCCCGCAAGTTACTGCAGGAAATTGCCGCGGACTACCGCACCTCGACGCTACGCTTTGGCGACCGCATTCTCAGCTGGTTGTGGCAAAAACTCTATTACGGCATCAAGGTTAAAAATGCCGACAAGCTGCTTGAGCTGGCACAGAAAGGGCATGAAATCGTCTATGTTCCCTGCCACCGCAGCCATATGGACTACTTACTACTTAGCTACATTATTTATCATCAGGGCCTGGTACCGCCGCATATTGCGGCTGGTATTAATCTGAATTTCTGGCCGGCCGGTACCATTTTCCGTCGTGGTGGCGCTTTCTTTATCCGGCGCAGCTTTAGCGGCAACAAGCTGTACTCTGCGGTATTCCGTGAATACCTGAGTCTGTTGTTTATCAAAGGCTATGCCGTCAAGTATTACACTGAGGGTGGTCGCAGCCGCACCGGTCGCTTATTGCAACCCAAAACCGGCATGCTGGCGATGACAGTACAGTCGATGCTGCGCGGTATCGATCGCCCGGTCACGCTGGTACCGGTGTATCTGGGATACGAGCATGTGATGGAGGTCAATACCTACCTTAGCGAACTGCAGGGCTCAGGTAAGCAGAAAGAATCGGTGTTTGGTGTACTTAAGGCAATCCGTAATCTGCGCGATTATGGCTATGGCTATGTCAATTTCGGCGAGCCGATTTCACTGAACCAGTATCTGAGCCAGCAGGTGCCAGCTTGGAAAAGTGAAATTAACCCGCTGGAAGCGCCTAAACCGCAGTGGTTAAATCCGGTGACCGGCAAGTTGTCCGAGCAGATTATGCGGCATATCAATCAGGCGGCGGCATTGAACAGCATTAACCTGATTGCCCTCTGTTTGCTGGCCAGCGATAAGCATAGTCTGACCCGGCAGGAGTTGGTGCAACAGTTGCAAGCCTATCTGACGTTGCAGCAAGCGGTACCCTATCATGCCAATGTCAGCCTGCCAGAACAAAGTGCCGAGCAAATGCTGGAACATGCAGCCAGGATGCAAAAAATCATGCTGACGGCAGACAGTTTCGGTCAACTGGTCAGTTTAAGCCCACAGCAAGCGGTGCTAATGAGTTATTATCGGAATAATATTCTGCATCTGTTTATCCTGCCGGCCATTCTGGCTTCGGCCTTACTCCGACAACAGCGACTCAGTTTGACTGAACTGCAAAGCCTGGCCGAGCAACTGTATAGCCTGTTAAAACATGAATTATTTTTGCAGGTGCCCTCATTGCAGCACTATATCAGGCAACTGTTGCAACAACTGCAGGCGCAAGGGTTGTTAATACAGGACGGAGAAGATTATCTGGCTCCACCGCAGCACAGCCGCGAATATATGATGTTAGATTTACTGGCGCACAATGCCGAACATACGCTGCAGCGCTATGCCATGGTCTTTAACCTGTTGCGGGCGCATGGCCCGCTGCCGCGCCCGGAGCTGGAACAGCAAAGCCATCAACTGGCGCAACGCTTACTAACCTTGCATGGCATCAATGCACCGGAGTACTACGACAAGAACCTGTTTGCCAGCTTGAGCCAGGCGTTAAAACTGGAAGGTTACTGTCAGTCAGATCAGGACAACCGGCTACAGGCAACACCAGCTTTATCGCGGTTGGCAGCCACTGTTAACTTGCTGTTGCGTAGCGAGGTGTTACAAAGTATTCACAGCATTATGCCGGAGGCCGCAACCACTCAGCCCGGCTCCTGATACTCGCGGATCACCCCTTGCTGGATAGTAGTCGCCACCAGTTTACCATCGCGGGTAAAAAACTGACCTTGCACTAAACCCCGGCCGCCGGATGCGGCCGGGCTATCCACAGCGTAGAGCAACCAGTCATCAAAACGAAAATCCTGATGAAACCACATGGCATGGTCGATAGTGGCGACCTGCATATTTTTCGCCATAAAAGAACGACCATGCGGCTGCAAAGCAGTAGGCAGAAAGTTAAAATCTGATGCATAGGCCAGCAGATATTTATGCACCCGCAGATCATCTGGCATGCTGCCATTGGCTTTAAACCAGACATAACGCTTTGGCGCACTGACCACCGGCGAAAACGGATTTTGAAAATCCACCGGCCGCATTTCGATCGGTTTTTCGCAGATAAACTTACTGCGTAACTTTTCCGGAATTTGCGCCGCATGCTGTTGGTAGAAATCGAGATCCGATACCAGCTGATCCGGCCCCGGTACCTGTGGCATGCTAAGCTGATGTTCAAAGCCCAGCTCCTCATCCTGGAATGACGCCGTCATATAGAAGATCGGTTTACCGTACTGAATGGCACTGACCCGGCGGGTACTAAAGCTTTTGCCATCACGGATATTGTCAACTTCATAGACAATCGGCTTGCTGGCATCACCCGGGCGTAAAAAATACGAATGGAACGAATGTAATTTACGCTCTTCGGGCAGCGTTTCTTTGGCTGCCGATAGCGCCTGACCCATCACCTGACCACCGAACACCGCCTTAAACCCCAGATCCTGACTTTGGCCGCGGTATAAGCCTAGTTCTATGGTCTCAAGTTTCAGCAGTGATAATAAATTCGCAAGTACCTGACTCATACGGTAACCTTTTCCGCTAGCAAGAGGAGTTATTCTGCCGTAATTACCGGAGCCTGGCAAAATGAACTATTGGTTATTTAAAACTGAACCCAGCGAATGCAGTATTGACGATTTTGCGCGCGCCCCAACAACGCCTATTGTTTGGGAGGGTGTACGTAATTATCAGGCACGAAACTTTCTGCGTGATGGCGTCCAGGTCGGTGATCACGTGTTAATCTATCATTCCAGTTGCAAGGATATTGGTGTAGCAGGGATCGCGGAAGTGGTCAGATCGGCTTATGCTGATCCGAGCCAATTTGACTGCCGTAGTTTATATTATGATCCAAAAGCTAAAGCTGAGCAGCCACGCTGGGTCGCCGTCGATTTGCGTTTTGTGCAAAAATTGCCCAGACTAATAACACTAGACAAAATTAAAAGCTCGGCTAAGATGGCAGAGTTGCCGGTTGTTCAAAAAGGCAGCAGACTGTCAGTGATGCCGGTTACGATACAACAATGGCGGGATTTATTGGCTTTACAATAGTCCCTGACTTAATCCTGTGTTTTGGAGCCCGTTATGCTAGCGATACAGGTACAGGAAAGGCGCCAGACGGAAAAGGACCTTAATTATTTTTGGGATCAGTTAAGCTTAGCGCAGAAATTTTCGGTGGCTGAATTGCAGCGTTATGGCTACCAGCTACAGTTTGTTCGTCATTTACCCTACGGTAAGCTTGCGGTACTTGACTTTGACGGCAAGCTGGCGGCGATTGACCAGGAAGGCCAGATTGATACCACTCCCAGTATAGTACTTCGGGGCTGAGTGTTATTATCTGTTAACTGATTCAGATAGCTACAACAGCTACTCAAAAGATAACGCCGGCTTAGCCGGCGTTATTACTTTAAAGTCAGGTCATGAGCTGCTTAGTTGCTGCTGAATATAATTTCGTACCTGTTGCTCCAACACCGCCAATGGCACACTGCCGTTATCCAACACTACCTGATGGAAAACTCGGATATCAAACTTATCGCCCAGCTGCTGTTCAGCCTGTTGCCGCAGACGGCGAATAGTCAACTCGCCCAGCTTGTATGACAGTGCCTGCGCCGGCCAGCTAATATAGCGATCAATTTCCGTTTGTACGTTATGCATAGATAAGGCGGTATTTTCGGCCAAAAAGTCGATCGCCTGCTGCCGGCTCCACCCCAGACTGTGCATGCCGGTATCCACAACCAGCCGCGCAGCTCGCCACATTTCATAGGTCAGGCGGCCAAAGTTACTGTAGGGATCCTGATAAAAGCCCATTTCCAGCCCCAGATACTCGGCATACAGACCCCAGCCCTCGCCAAATGCCGAGGTATAGAAGGTGCGTCGGTAGTCTGGTAAGTCGCCTTGCTCCCGCGCTAGGGAGATCTGCAAGTGGTGGCCGGGCACCGCCTCATGCAGTGTCAGAGCTTCCATTTCATACAGTGGCCGCCGGTTCAAGGCATAGGTATTCACCCAGTAGTAACCTGCCTGGTCGTCACGGGTAGCGCCAGAGTAGCGGCCAGTCGTATATTTGGGGGCAATCTCTGCCGGCACTTCCACTACGCCATAGGGCGTGCGTGGTAAGAGTTTAAAGAAACGCGGTAATTGGGCATCAGCCCGTTTCGACAACCAGGCGGCATACCGCAGGAGTTCGTCGGCTGATTGCGGGTAGAATTGCGGATCTTCACGCAAGAACTGCACGAAATCGGCAAAGCTGCCGGTAAAGCCGAGACTATCAATTACCTGCTGCATCTCAGCACGGATCCGCGCCACTTCCGCCAGGCCAATGTCGTGTACCTGCTGCGGTGTCATCTGTAACGTGGTGTAATGCTCCAAGCGATTTTGGTAAAAGGCTGCGCCATTGGGTAAGGTACTGGCAGCAATATCCTGGCGTGCACCCGGTAAGTAGTGCTGCACCATAAAATCGTAAAAGCCCTGAAATGCCGGATTCACCGCCGTCTCAATTATGCCGAGAGCCTGCTGCCGGAAGCTTTGCCATTCCTGCTCACTGATCAGGTCTGATTTGCGCTGTAGCGGCTGAAAAAACACGCTTTGCTCAGGCTGGGCAATATAGGAACTGATACTTTGCTCAAAACCCGCCAGCACTACCGCCGGCTGGGTGATACCTTGGTCCAGGCCCTGCTGCATCAACGCGATCTGTTGCATCATATAACCTGGAATCGCCGCCAGCCGTTGTAAATATTGCTGGTAATCATTGGTCTGCCGTAAAGCAGAGCGCTGAAAACTAAACGCCAGCGCGGTATGAAAGCCCGATTCAGAGGTTAACGGCATCAGATGCGCATTGAATCGATATTGGTCGATCTCATCTGCCAGGCGATAACTCAGGATAGCGTGATTAATTTTGTCCTGTTCGCTCAGTTGGTTCAGGTCAACCGCCTGTAACTGTTGCTGCAACGCCAGCCGTTGTTGTTGCCGTGCGGCCAGTGCTGCCGGCGACATATCGGTTAAGGTGCCCGGTGCTGGCGTGCGCAAGGCGGTTTCAGCCTGCCAAATCTGCTCCGCCAGTTGGTTAAAGCTCGGTGCCACAGCGTCCGGGCTCTTACTGGCACAACCGGACAATAGCAGTATCGCAGCAATCAGACTGAGAGGTTTCGCTCGTATTTGCATCAGTGACTCCCTGTTGTTTTATTTTTCTTTACTTGATTGTACCTGTCTGACCGCAAAAAAGCAGAGCACGGAACTGATTAAACCGGCACTTTATCGCTATTTTCGGCAATCGGCAGTTTGGCTTGCCGTGATTTTCATCACAATCACTAAATTATCTGTAAAAGATATTGCCTGTAATCTTTTATCACGTACTATAGGTTTGAAAGAATAATAAGATTGCGCTTATGGAGCCCAGATCCCTGCCATGAAGTACAAGGACACGATGCAGCAAGCTTTGGACAAAGCAACGCAGGTAGGTGCCTTTTTGCGCCATAACCAGCTTGCCGCGCATCCGACCAATTACACTGTTGCCTACGAATACATCAGCGGTAATAACGCTGAACTGTGTCAGGCAATAGAACAGAAGCTGGCAGCTAAGGCCGAGTTTGACGATTTTATTATGGCGGAACTGTACAACCGCTATTTAATGCCGGAGCAGCAGCAACAGGAACAACTGTTGCAGGATGTTTCTGGCATGGTCAGCCGACTATCTGGCTACACCGACCTCGCCGCTGAAGCCACCGAGAACTTTATCGACCAGTTGGATCACACCGCTTTCAAGCTGGAGCAAGACGCCCAGCCGATGCCACCGGCGCTGGCAGAACTAAAGCAAGTCACCCTCGCCTACCGAAAACAGCAGCAACAGTTGAATCAGCAACTGGTGGCGGCAAACCAGCAAAGTCATCAGCTGCGTGATGAGCTAGAACAATTAAAGCAACAGCGACTGCAAGATCCCCTGACTGGCCTGTACAACAGGGTGGCGATGCAAAATCAGGTCGAGCTGTGGTTAAGCGAGCAACCTGATCGACGCATCGCAGCTATTGCGGTAGATTTGGATCATTTTGCCCGTTTTAATCAGGATTACGGCGCCACCATTGGCGATATTATTTTGTCTAAGGTGGCGAAAAAAGTGCGCAGCTATGTGCAGGAAAGCGGCATGCCAGTGCGCTCTGGCGGCGAAGAGTTTTTACTGCTGCTACCCGATGTTGACCTGAGAACCGCCGCCGAAATTGCAGAGCAGGTCCGCAAAGGCGTCGAGAAACTGCGTTTTGTCTCCGCCCGGGATAAGAAAAGCTTACCAAAAATCACTATCTCATTGGGTGTAGCGCTGTATCAGGCCTCAGAAAATTGGTATCAATTTTTATCGCGCACCAATAGCGTATTACAGCTGGCCAAACAACGCGGCCGCAATCAAGTTGCCAATGAAGTAATGCTGGCTGCCATCTAAAGCGTCCACTGTTGCATATTTTTTAACAGGATCCCCTCTGGTTGTTGGCTCTGCCGGCGTAATCTTTTACACTAGCGGCCTAATGTTCCCAAGCAGGCTTTGTTATGTCCGAACCTACCAATAACACCACGCATTTTGGCTTTAAATCTGTACCTAAAGAGCAGAAAGTTGCGATGGTCGCCGATGTCTTTCACTCGGTCGCCGCTAAGTACGACATTATGAATGACGTGATGTCGATGGGCATTCACCGGCTGTGGAAACGTTTTACTATTGACTGCAGCGGCGTGCGCGCCGGGCAACAGGTGCTGGATCTGGCCGGGGGTACCGGCGATATTACGGCGTTATTCTCCAAACGGGTTGGTCCAAGCGGCAAGGTGGTACTGGCCGATATTAATGAGTCAATGCTGAATGTCGGCCGCGATAAACTGCGCGACCTGGGGCTGGTGAATAATATCGAATTTGTGCAAGCCAACGCTGAAGCCCTGCCCTTTGCCGACAACAGCTTCGACATCGTCTCTATTGGCTTTGGCTTACGTAATGTCACCGATAAAGATGCGGCACTGCGCTCAATGTTCCGGGTGCTCAAGCCCGGTGGTCGCCTGCTGGTACTGGAGTTTTCCAAACCAGAAAGCGAATTACTCAGTAAAGCTTACGATCTCTACTCGTTCCGCATTCTGCCTTTTATGGGCCAGTTGATCGCCAATGATAAAGAAAGCTACCAGTATCTGGCCGAGTCAATCCGGATGCACCCGGATCAGGAAACCTTAAAGCAGATGATGCAGGATGCCGGCTTCCAGGAAGTCAGTTATCACAATCTGACCGGTGGTATTGTCGCCTTACATCGGGGCTATAAATTCTGATGTTGCCGTTATTGCCACAATTGCTGTGTGCTGTGGCAGAGCGGCTTAGCCGCAAAGCGATAGCGCTGGATCCATCCTGCCTGCCCAAACTGCGCCAGCTACAGGGCAAACAGCTGGCCTTCGCCTTACGCGAGCTGAAACTGACAATAGTGGTCAGCGCCGGTAGCGATAGTTTGCTATTTAATCAGCAGGACGAAACGGCCGATTGCCGGATCAGTACCGATCTGGCCAGTTTGCGCCAACTGCGCGACCCCAGCCAGTTAACCCGCCTGATTAAAGCCGATGCCCTGCAAATTGACGGCGACTTACAACTGGCGCAGCAATATGCCAGTTTTTTCCAGCAGCTTGACCCCGATTGGCAAACCGAGCTTGCCCGCTATCTGGGGGATGCTCCCAGCCATAAGCTTTTGCAGACGCTGAGCCAACTCAGCAGCTACTGTAGTCAGAAATGGCAGTTGCTACAGCAAACGCAGCTTGAACTGGTGCAGGATGAACTGCAATTAGTACCGGTACGGGCGGAATACGAGCTGTTTACCCAACAGCTCAGCCAACTGCAAGGCCAGGTAGAGCAAGTCCGACGCAAAATCCAACTACTGCAGGAGTCCAGGTGCGCCTAAGCCGTTTCTATCAGATCCAGAAAACCTTGCTGCAATATGGGCTGGATGAGCTGATCCCTGCCCAGTGGCAACCCTGGTATGCCCGGGCGGCACGGCGTTGTCTGTTCTGGTTAAAAAACCGCTATCCCGAACAGTCTGTCGCCGCCAGACTGCGTCTGGCATTACAAAGTCTGGGACCGGTCTGGATTAAGTTTGGCCAGATGTTATCTACCCGACGCGATTTGTTACCGGCCGAGCTGGCAGACGAGCTGGCGATCTTACAGGATAAGGTCAGTCCTTTCCCTGGTGAGCAAGCCAAGGCACTAATCGAACAGGCGCTGGGACTGGGCGACATTCAGCAGCTGTTCGCCGAATTCGATATTACACCTCTGGCTTCGGCCTCAATTGCCCAGGTGCATAGCGCCCGCCTGCAATTAGCTGATGGCACTCAGGCAGCAGTGGTCGTTAAGGTGATCCGCCCTGGGATCGAAAAGCAAATCCTGGCTGATCTCGCCCTGATGGACAGCCTGGCCGTAATAGCGGCCCGCCTGCTACCTGATGGCA
The DNA here is from genome assembly GCA_036759505.1 of Alishewanella sp. Taxonomy (GTDB): domain Bacteria; phylum Pseudomonadota; class Gammaproteobacteria; order Enterobacterales; family Alteromonadaceae; genus Alishewanella. The sequence continues at coordinate 61,463 of DAIOUM010000002.1, forward strand.
AACGTCTGCGGCCACGGGAAGTGGTTTCGGAATATCGCAAAACCATTCTCGATGAACTGGATTTACAACGCGAAGCAGCGAACGCTATTCAACTGCGGCGCAACTTTGAAGGCTCGGATTCGCTATATATCCCTTTTGTTTACGCCGATTACAGCCGCAGTAATATTATGGTCATGGAACGGATCTATGGTATTCCGGTTTCTGATATCGCGGCATTGGAAGCGCAAGGCACTAATATGGAGCTGCTGGCCAAACGTGGGGTCGAGGTGTTTTTTACCCAGGTATTCCGTGACAGCTTTTTTCATGCCGACATGCATCCGGGGAATATCTTCGTTGCGCGTGAGCATCCGGAAAATCCAAAGTATATCGGTATTGATTGTGGCATCGTGGGTACCCTCAATGCCGAGGATAAGCGCTATTTGGCAGAAAATTTTGTCGCCTTTTTTAATCGCGATTATCGCAAGGTAGCTCAGCTGCATCTGGACTCCGGCTGGGTACCCGCCCATACCAAGGTAGAAGAATTTGAAAGTGCGATCCGCACCGTCTGCGAGCCAATTTTTCAAAAGCCGCTGGCGGAGATTTCCTTTGGGCATGTGCTGCTGAATTTATTTAATACGGCGCGCCGCTTTGAAATGCAGGTCCAGCCGCAGTTGGTGCTGTTACAAAAAACCCTGCTCTATATTGAGGGTTTAGGGCGGCAACTGTATCCGCAACTGGATTTATGGAAAACCGCTAAACCCTTTCTGGAAAACTGGGTCAAACAACAGGTAGGCTTGCCAGCGATTTGGCGGCAGGTGAAAGAGAATTTTCCGTTCTGGGCAGAAAAAATGCCCCAGATGCCGGAGCTACTGCACCGCTATCTGGAGCAAGGCCCACGGCAACAACAGGCGCTGCTGTTGCAGTTGCAAGCGTTACAACAACAACAGCAACGTGGGAAAGCGCAAATTATTAGCGCGGTGCTTGCAGCAGCCAGCTTAATCAGTGCTAGTATAGCGCTTAGCATCAATTTACCGGTACTGGCCAGCCTGTTGGGGGCCGGTGCTATCGCCCTAACGGTTAGGGCGCTGCTGCACTAGCAGCAGTCAGGCAATTCCGAGGATAAGAGCATGGGTTTTGGTGGTATTAGTATCTGGCAACTGTTGATTGTATTGGCGATTATTGTTTTGCTGTTCGGCACCAAGAAGCTGCGCGGTATTGGCTCTGATTTAGGCTCAGCCATCAAAGGATTCCGCAGCTCAATTAAAGATGAAGAGCAACCGGAACAGCCAGCTGCCGAGCAAAAGCCACAACAGCTGCCAGAGCAGAAAAACACTGCTGCGAACAGCGACACGGTTAACAAAGAAAAAGATAAAGTCTGATTATGGGCTTTTGGGAACTGCTGGTTATCGCGGTGGTCGCCCTGCTGGTGCTGGGACCGGAACGGCTGCCCGGTGCCATCCGCAGTACCGTGAAGACAGTGCGCAGTATCAAACAGTTTGGCCAGCAAATGCAGGCTGAGCTGAATGACAATCTGCGCGTACATGAGTTACATCAAAAGCTAAAAGACGCTGAGGCCAAAGGCCTGGTTAATCTGACTGCGGAGGAAACCGCAGCGCTAAAGGAGCTCACCGAAGCGGCAAATGCAGTGCGCCCGGCCAGTGCTGCTCAGGCTACACCTTTGCCAGTGCCAACCCCAGAAACTCCAGCACCAACTGCCGAAGAGACCGCTGTAAAGAATGAAAACAAAACCGGATCCTGACAGCCTGTTAGGTCACCTCGTCGAGTTACGTAACCGTCTGCTCCGCTGCGTTATTGCGGTCTTAATCGTCTTTGCCGCACTGGCTTACTTTGCGCGTGATATCTACGCCCTGTTGGCAGAACCACTGCTGGCGGTGTTGCCGGAAGGCACCAGCATGATTGCCACTGATGTTGCAGCCCCCTTTTTTGCGCCCTTTAAGCTGACCTTTATCGTCGCGATCTGTCTGGCTATTCCGTATATTCTGTGGCAAGTCTGGCAATTTATTGCGCCGGCGCTATATAGCCGTGAGAAAAAACTGATGGCGCCGCTGGTATTCAGTAGCACCCTGCTATTCTACGCCGGTATTGCCTTTGCCTATTTTGTGGTCTTCCCACTGATTTTCGCCTTTTTTACCAGTGTCGCGCCGGCCGGTGTCACCATCGCTACCGATATCAGCAGCTATCTGGATTTCGTGCTGAAGCTGTTCTTTGCCTTTGGTTTATCTTTTGAGATCCCGATCGCGATTCTGTTATTGATCTGGAGCGGCAGCGTAACCCGGCAGGCTCTGGCCGAAAAACGCCCCTATATTATTGTCGGCGCCTTTGTGCTTGGCATGTTGTTAACACCACCTGATGTCTTATCACAAACCCTACTGGCTATTCCGATGTGGCTGTTGTTTGAAGCCGGCCTTTGGCTCAGCCGTTTTTATCAGCCCAAGACTGATGAACCCTCGCAGGAACAAGAACCATGAAATTACTGTTTACTACTTCAACTTTCGCTCTGTTACTGTTAGCCAGCCCCATGCTACAGGCGCAAAGTTCGCTGGCAGCGCAATTAGAGCAGTGCCGTACCGAGCAAAATGCGTTAAAGCGGCTGGTCTGCTATGACGAAATTAATCTACGTACAGCAGGCACCACCGCCAGCCCGGCACCACAGGCCGCTGAACGCGCGCGGCAAGCCACTACTACCGCGTCAGCCACGGATAATTTTGGCAAAGAACATCGTCAGGTCGCGGCAGATCCGGTGGACCAACTCTATGCCACTGTTACCAAGCTTAGCCTGAGTCCACGTAAAGAAATGATTATTGAGCTGGATAATGGCCAGATCTGGCGTCAGAGCGGCTCTGGCCAATTCCCACTACAAAGCGGTGAGCGCATCTACATTAAGCGTGGCATGCTGGGCGCTTTCTATTTGGGCAAAGATGGCAGCAACCGCACCCTGAAAGTGGTGCGCAGCAACTAGGATGCGCTGGTTTGATGCCGGGGTAAATTTATTTAGCCCGCAATTTGCCGGTCAGGAAGCCGCTATTGTGGACGAGGCGCAGGCGGCTGGCGTAGAGCGCCTGTTATTAATTAGCAGTGAGCTGGCAGAAAGCCAATACAACCTTGGGTTCCGCCAGCAGTATGCGAACTGCTACACCACGGCAGGCGTCCATCCGCATCAGGCGGCGCAGGTTAGTAGTGACTGGCTGGCTAGCCTGCAACAGCTGGCGCTTCAGCCTGGCGTAGTCGCGATTGGCGAATGTGGCTTGGACTTTAACCGCGATTTTTCGCCGCGTCAGCAACAACAACAGGTGTTTGCCGAGCAGCTGCAACTGGCCAAACAGCTCGATAAAGCGCTGTATCTGCATGAACGGGATGCCTTTGCTACCCAACTGGCGATGCTAAACGAGCAACAAATCAGCTATGGCATCGCCCACTGTTTTACCGGCGATCGCAGTCAGCTCCAAGCTTACCTGGATCTGGGGCTCTATATTGGCATCACCGGCTGGCTCTGCGACGAACGTCGCGGTCAGGCATTACAGCAAGCCATCCACTATATTCCGGCCGATCGCTTAATTCTGGAGACCGACGCCCCTTACTTACTCCCCAGAACGGTAAGACCCAGACCAAAACGTAATACCCCGGCGTTACTGCCGGCGATAGCGGCGGAGGTCGCGCGGCTGACTGGCCGTGAGTTGGCCGAAATCGCAGCGCAAACCTATGCTAATAGCTGCCGGCTATTTCAACTTGAGGATCACTAAGTGAATACAAATCGCTATTTCCCTGCCAGCCGGCCCCGCCGGATGCGTGAACAGGACTTTAGTCGCCGCCTGATGGCCGAACACAAGCTAACAGTCGATGATCTGATTTATCCGCTGTTTATTGTCGAAGGTGAACAACAGCGGGAGAGTATCACCTCCATGCCAGGTATTGAGCGACTGAGCCTCGACCTGCTGCTTGAGGAAGCGAAAGAGCTGGTTGCACTCGGTATTCCTGCCATCGCGCTGTTCCCGGTGGTACCGGCAGCGAAGAAGTCATTAAACGCTGAAGAGGCCTGGCAGCCCGATGCGCTGGTGCAACGGGCGGTAAAACTGCTGAAACAGCAGGTTCCGGAACTGGGTATTATTACTGATGTGGCCCTGGATCCTTTTACTACCCACGGTCAGGACGGCATCATTGATGAAAACGGTTATGTGCTAAATGATGTCACCACTGAGGCGCTGGTGAAGCAGGCGCTGTCGCATGCTGCTGCCGGTGCCGATATCGTTGCACCCTCGGATATGATGGATGGCCGGATTGGCGCTATCCGCGAGGCGCTGGAAGACGCAGGCTATGTTAATACCCGTATTCTGGCTTACTCGGCGAAATACGCGTCCAGTTACTATGGCCCCTTCCGTGATGCGGTTGGTTCTGCTGGCAACCTCAAAGGTGGTAATAAAAAAACCTATCAGATGGATCCGGCTAACAGCAACGAAGCCCTGCATGAAGTAGCGCTGGATCTGGAAGAAGGCGCCGATATGGTGATGGTCAAGCCGGGTATGCCTTATCTGGATATTGTACGGCGGGTAAAAGACGAGTTTGGCGTGCCCACTTTTGCCTATCAGGTCAGTGGTGAATATGCGATGCATATGGCAGCCATTGAAAATGGCTGGCTGGCTGAACAACCGGTGATTATGGAGTCGTTACTGGCATTTAAACGCGCCGGCGCCGATGGCATCCTGACCTACTTCGCCAAGAAAGTTGCGATCTGGTTAAAACAGGGCGCCTGAGGCCGGCGGCGCCTCTGCCACGCAGCAGGCGCCCGGCAAAGCCCGCTTAATTGATACTCAGCTGCCAACCCGCTTGTTGCTGGTACTGGATTTCCTGTTCCAGCTCGGCACGCATCAAAGGGTGTTGTTCCAGCCAACCGTTCGGTAACACCAGTTCCAGGCTTTCTGCCTTAGCGCTGATCGAGACCTGAGGCAGGGCCTCATGTCGGCGTCGCATCGACAATATCACCGCCAGGCGCAGGATACGGGTCAGACGCACCGCCAGCACCACTGATGTCATCGTTTGCCGGGCCAGTACTTCAGGCATGATTTCGGCGCGATGATTATGTACCAGAGCCATTAACAACTGCTGCTGTGCGCGGGTAAAGCCGGGTAAGTCGGAGTGGCTGATAATATAGGCACCATGATGGTGGTGGTTTTTGTATTCGATTAACAGGCCAAGTTCATGCAACAAGGCACTGCACCGCAGCATGCTCAGGCCTTCAAACTTCTGCAGATCCCAGCGACTTTGTAATTGCGCCGCCAGTTCCAGTGCCATCTCAGCTACCCGCTGCGCATGCTGCTGGTCAATAAAATAGCGGACCATCAGACTGTTTACGGTACGGTGCCGGACATTGGCATCCTGCAGTTGTGGCAGCATACTGTACAATATACCCTCACGCAGCGCTCCGCCAGACAATGTCATGCCCTGAATATCCAGCTGCCGGAACAGGGCAATCAGAATGGCTAAGCCGGATGGAAATACCTGCTTGCGTTCCTGCGCCAGTCCAACCAGGTTTAGCTGCGGCAACTGGCCACAGGCCATCACCTGCTGCAAGATATCATCCAGCTTTTGCAGGGTAATCACTTCGTCTTTACCCTGAGCCACCAGCATTTCCTGTACCGCCTGCACTGTGCCCGATGCGCCCACTGCCAGCTGCCAGCCTGCCTGCCGGAACTCGCTGACAATAGGCTGAATTTGTTGCTCAGCCGCAGCTATCGCCGCCAAAAAGTTCTCTTCGCTCAGTTGCTGATCGCTGAAATAGCGTTCCAGGTAGGTGACACAGCCCATATTTAAACTGGCCAGCTGTTTCGGGCTAAAGCCCTGACCAATCACCACCTCGGTACTGGCGCCACCAATATCAATCACCAGGCGACTGCTGTCGCTGTTGGAGGTATGGGCCACGCCCAGATAAATGATGCGGGCTTCGTCCTCGCCGCTAATCACCTCGACTTTTTGCCCTAAAATGGCTTCGGCCTCGGTTAAAAAGCTGCTGACATTGCGCGCCAGGCGCAAAGTCGCGGTGCCAACGATACGGATATTCTGACTGGGGATGTCCTGCAGGCGCTCGGCGAAAAGGGCCAGGCACTCCCAGCCACGTTTCATTGCTTTATGACTGAGCACCAAGCTGTCGTTTAAACCGGCCGCCAGCCTGACCTTGCGTTTGACCCGGCCAATCACTTGCACCGAGCCGCCGACCACCTTGACCATCAGCATATGAAAGCTGTTGGAGCCAAGATCGATCACCGCATAGATATCACTATGCGGTGAAGGCGTAGCCACTTTGGCTGCGGTGAGATCAGGGGCGATTACGCGGGGCTCTGGCGCCATGGCTACTGCGTCCACTATGGCTGCGACCACCACTGCGGGCCTGGCCCGGGCGGCGTCTGACCCGCGGTTTTGGCGGGGTAAGATCGGTCAGCAAGGCATCCACGTCGTACTGGGTAACCGGGATCGGATGCTTGATATAGTCTTCAATCGCCGTCAGATTTAACGCATAACGTTCGCAGGCAAAACTGATCGCTTTACCACTCTCGCCAGCGCGACCGGTGCGGCCAATGCGATGTACGTAGTCTTCGCAGTCATCCGGCAAATCGTAGTTAAAAACATGGCTGACTTTCGGGATATGTAAACCACGGGCGGCAACATCGGTCGCCACCAGGATATCCAGTTTGCCGGTAGTAAAATCATCGAGGATTTTCAGCCGCTTTTTCTGGATCACGTCACCGGTCAATAAGCCAACCCGGTGACCATCGGCGTCTAACCAATGATAGACATCTTCACAGGCATGCTTGGTATTGGCAAACACAATGGCTTTATCCGGCCATTCCTCTTCCAACAGCGTTAGCAACAGCGGCATCTTATGTTCATGCGCCGGATAGAACAGTTCTTCACTGATCCGGCTACCAGTCATTTCTTCCGGCGCGATATGGATATGTACCGGCTGATTCATCTTCTCAAACGCCAGTTCCTGCACTTTATATGACAGGGTGGCAGAGAATAATAGACTTAAGCGTTCAGTCGCCGGCGGCATCCGGTTAAACATAAAGCGGATATCTTTGATAAAGCCAAGATCAAACATCCGATCTGCTTCATCCAGCACCACGACCTGAATTTGTGACAGGTCGTACAAACCTTGTTTCAGGTAATCGATCAGCCGGCCGGTGGTACCAATTAAAATATCTACACCCTGCTCCAGCGCCTGGCGTTGAGAATCATAGCCCTCGCCCCCATAGATCAGACCAAGCCGCAGGTTGGCTTTTTGCGCCAGCATTACGGCATCATTATGGATCTGAACGGCCAGTTCGCGCGTAGGAGCCATAATAATAGCCCGCGGTTGGCCTGAGCCTTTTGGCGCATGGGTCAGCAGATGGTGAAAGGTCGCCGTCAAGAAAGCCAGGGTTTTACCCGTACCTGTTTGCGCTTGACCGGCAATATCTTTGCCAGCTAACGCCAGGGGTAAACATTGGGCCTGAATTGGCGTACAATAACCGAAACCTTGCGCATTCAAAGCGTCAAGAACCTGGGGTGCCAATGCGAAATCGGCGAATTTATGCGATGTTAAGTGTGTTTTATTCATACCTGCCTAGCATAACTGTTACGCTTGCAATAAGAAACAGCCGCGATTAAATTGATAATAGATATTTGCAGTGTAACTGCACAGCCTGAACGGAGAAATAGATGAGCGAACATATTTTACAGGTTTCTGACGACAGTTTCGAAACTGACGTGTTAAAAGCAGAAGCGCCGGTACTGGTAGACTTCTGGGCAGAGTGGTGTGGGCCTTGTAAAATGATCGCGCCAATCCTGGATGATGTCGCAGCTGAATACGCCGGTAAAGTGACTGTTGCTAAGGTCAATATCGACCAGAATCCGAACACACCACCTAAGTTTGGTATTCGTGGTATTCCAACCCTACTGTTATTCAAAAACGGTCAGGTTGCAGCAACCAAGGTCGGTGCGCTGTCAAAAACCCAGTTAAAGCAGTTCCTGGATAGCAATATCTAAGCACAGTACGAAAAAAGGCGTATTTTTATACGCCTTTTTAAATTGTCTGCTGGACGCAGTCATTATCAGCTGCTATTGTGTGCAATAGCAAAAGTCCTGAACCACGCTTGTCTGTCGAAAAAACCAACTTCAATCCCTTATTTTTATCGAACCGATAAGCTTTTACTCTGTTTTTACCAACAAGAACCCATCAAATATGCATTTAACAGAACTGAAACTGAAGCCAATTAGCGAACTGGTTGAGCTGGCTGAGTCTATGGGCCAGGAAAATATGGCCCGTCTGCGCAAGCAAGACATCATTTTCGCCATCCTGAAAGCCCATGCCAAAAACGGTGAAGAAATTTACGGTGATGGCGTACTGGAAATTCTACAGGACGGCTTCGGTTTTCTGCGCTCCTCTGACAGCTCTTATCTGGCCGGCCCGGATGATATCTATGTCTCGCCGAGTCAGATCCGCCGTTTTAACCTGCGTACCGGTGACAGTATTTCAGGTTTGATCCGGCCACCAAAAGAAGGTGAGCGTTATTTCGCGCTGTTAAAAGTCAGCGAAGTGAACTTCGGTAAACCAGAACAAGCCCGCAATAAGATCCTGTTTGAAAACTTAACGCCGCTGCATGCCAATTCACGCCTGCGGATGGAGCGGGGTAATGGCAGCCGTGAAGATATCACGGCCCGGGTATTAGATCTGGCAGCGCCGATTGGCCGCGGTCAACGCGGTCTTATTGTAGCCCCGCCGAAAGCCGGTAAAACCATCTTATTACAGAATATTGCACAGTCGATTGCCGCCAACCACCCTGAGTGTGTGCTGATGGTCTTACTGATCGATGAGCGTCCGGAAGAAGTCACCGAGATGCAACGCCTGGTAAAAGGTGAAGTGGTGGCCTCGACTTTCGATGAACCAGCCAGCCGCCACGTCCAGGTTGCGGAGATGGTGATTGAGAAAGCCAAGCGCTTGGTCGAACACAAAAAAGATGTGATTATCCTGCTCGACTCAATTACCCGTTTAGCCCGTGCTTACAACACCGTGATCCCAAGCTCCGGCAAAGTATTAACCGGTGGTGTTGATGCCAACGCCCTGCATAAACCAAAACGCTTCTTCGGTGCCGCCCGTAATGTGGAAGAAGGTGGCAGCCTGACCATTATCGCGACGGCACTGGTTGATACCGGCTCGAAAATGGATGAGGTTATCTACGAAGAGTTTAAAGGTACCGGTAATATGGAATTACACCTGTCGCGCAAAATTGCTGAGCGCCGGGTATTCCCTGCTATCGACTTTAACCGCTCTGGTACCCGCCGCGAAGAGTTATTGGCGTCACCGGAAGAGCTGCAAAAAATGTGGATTTTACGCAAGATCCTCAATCCAATGGATGAGACAGATTGCATGGAGTTCCTGATCGATAAGCTGTCGATGACCAAAACCAACGATGAGTTTTTCGAAGCGATGAAGCGGCAGAAATCTTAATTCTGTCTGCAGCAAACAAAACCGGCTTTATGGCCGGTTTTTTTCTGCCATTTGCTGCTTCAACTGCAGAAATTTCGGCAGCAAAATTTGTCTGGCGTTCTGATCCAGCCAGTAAAACAGCAACTCCTGAAAATCATCAGCCTGCCACAATACCGGCAATACCTGATTGATTTCCGTGATCAGCTGCTGACTCAGCGGATGCTTATTGCAAGTGATATAGGACACCGAGTAAGGCGAAGCACCAAGCAGCGCGGCGCTGGCAATATCGCTGGTATAAGCCAGGTTACGCTGATAAAACTGCATCCGCTCAGGATATTCAATGACATAATCGATGCGTCGGGAATGCAGCAGCGCTGCCGCATTTAGTTCACTGGTAAACTCTGTCGCCAGCAGATTGCTGCCTTGCTGGCCTATCGCCTGTAGCATCACCTCGGGATAATACCTGTTGGGTTGATAGGCGCCAATCAGCTCCGGATGCTGTACCAGCTTATTAATATCCAACGTCAGATCGCTTTCAACATAGTCGGCGACCATGCTAGTACTAACATAATTTACCGCGAAGCCCGGGCCGATCGCCACCGGCAAAGAGTAATAACGGGTACTGGCCCGCTCCTCGGTATACAACGAGCCCGCGATACAGATAATTTCGTCGCTGCGCTGAAAATGCGGCTCAATTCGCCCCAGACTGATTAAGCGGCTTTGATGCTGATACTGCGGCAGTAAGGCCGCCAAGCGCTTAAGTAACAGATCAAAGGTGCCCTTACCCAGATGTGGCCCTTCCAGGATCTGGTGCGGTGCCCAATCTGTTTGTAACCAGACCACAGTAGGATTGCCCGCCGCAGCAGCTGCGGGCAATATTGACGTTGCCACCAGATAAAACGCTCTACTTAACACTAAAACTCCCTCTTGTGTTATCAGGGCGGATGCTGCAGAAATTCTGCAGCCTTTCGGTTAGCCGATAACCTGATGCAATAATGGGTAACTGACAGCGGCACCAAACTGACAGGCCGCCAGATATTCCGCTTGTGCTACAGCGGCAGCCTCGCTAGTCGCTGCATGCACCATCGCAATCGGCTCGCCGGCGCTAACCTCAGTGCCCGCGGCAACAATGTTGCTAAAACCCACTGCTGGATCAATTTGTTGTGCCGGGTGTGAGCGACCGCCGCCCAAACGTACCACCGCCATCCCCAAGCCAACGGTATCAGTATAGACCAGTTTACCCGTTTGTGGAGCCAGTACCGGAACAACCACCGGCGCCTGCGCCAGATAGTTATCCGGCCGCTCTAGTAAATCTGCCGGCCCACCCAAGGCACTGACCATTTTGGCAAAGATTTCAGCGGCTTTACCACTGCTCAGACTATATTCCAGCGCAGCGATGGCGGCGGCCTTATCCTGATAGCGTTTACCGAGTAGCAACATATTGGCACCCAGCTCCAGCGTCAGCTGGTGTAACCGTGGTTCGCGGTATTTGCCGGTCAGATAATCCAGTGTTTCCACCACTTCCAGCGCATTACCGGCGGTGGTACCGAGGATCTGATTCATATCAGTAATCAGCGCCCGGGTGGCGACACCGGCGCCAGTTGCGGTGTTAACAATACTGTGAGCTAAGGCACTGGCATCCTCTGCCGTGGCCATAATGGCACCGTTACCGACTTTGACATCCATCACCAGTGCATCCAGCCCCTCGGACAGCTTTTTCGATAGAATAGAAGCGGTAATCAGCGGAATAGACTCTACTGTCGCCGTCACATCACGAATCCCATAGAGCCGGCGATCGGCCGGCGCCAGTTCACTGCTCTGGCCGACAATGACACAGCCCAGCTCAGGTAACAGCTGGCGAATTTTCGTCAGGGGTTGCGTACAGCTATAGCCCGGTATGGCTTCCAGTTTATCGACGGTACCACCGGTGTGCCCCAGGCCGCGCCCGGCAATACTGGGCATAAAGGCGCCACAGGCCGCAACCATCGGCGCCAGCATCAGGGTCACCTTGTCACCGACGCCGCCAGTACTGTGTTTATCCACCACCGGACCATTCAGGCCCGGCCATTGTAATACAGTACCGGAGTCGCGCATGGCCAGCGTCAACGCCACCGTTTCCGGTACCGTCATGCCATTTAAATAAATCGCCATTGCCAGCGCCGCAGCCTGGCTATCGCTAAAGCTGTCGTCGGTCAGCCCCTGCACAAACTGCCGGATCTCGGCTTCGTTTAACACGCCACCATTGCGCTTACGTTTAATAATTTCCTGTGGAATGGCCATTTATACATCCTTTTCAATTTTTGTGCTGGCTGCCAGATAGGTTGGAGTAAACGCATCCGGCAATAATTGCTGCAAACTCCAGCTCTGTTGCTGGCCTAAATGATTACAACTGGCGATCGGACTGTCTGGTAAAAAGAATTCGGCGATCACCTGCCGGCAAATACCGCAGGGCGGTGTAAGTTTCGTTTGCGGGGTATATACCATTAACGCCTGAAAGCGACGTTGGCCGGCCACCACGGCGGCGGCGATGGCATTACGCTCGGCGCAAACCGTACCGCCGTAGGAAGCGTTTTCAACATTACAGCCGGTGAAGATCTGACCATTTTCAGCCAGTACTGCCACACCAACCGGAAACTGACTATAGGGCGCATAAGCCTGCGCGGCGGCATCTTTGGCAGCCTGTTGCAGGGCTGCCCAATCGAGTTGTTTCACTATTTGAAACCCGGTTAACCAATGGGCATATAGTGTTGCCGCGAATCCGTCGCCGGTCAAGCCCTGCTTACGCGCGCCGCCAGCAGTCGACAAAACACGAGCAGGGTCAGCAATAACCAGAAACTGGCCAGTGGCACCAGCCAGAACGCATTAACGATGCCGGCTTGCTCGGCCCAAAGCCCGGTTAGTAGTCCGGCAAACTGGAAACCAACCGCACTGCCAATGCTGGCAATACCGGACAGTACCGGGCCATTGTCACTATCCAGATCCATCACCGTAGCCAGCATCAACGGGAAAATGGCGCCAATCCCCAGACCCAGCAATAAATTTCCTACCCCGAGCAGCGCAACGGTCGCTCCCAGCTTTACCAACAAAGCACCACTGACGGTCAGGATACCTAATAGCAGTAACAACTGGCTTGCCGTTAGCCAGCGCAGCAGCAGCGCAAAGCCCAGCCGGCTCAGCACCATACCGCCAGTAAACCAGGCCAGCAGTAACCGGCTTTGCTCTGCCTGTAAACCGAGGCCGGTTACCGCATAGCTGACAAACCAGTTACCCTGGCCCCACTCCGCCGCGCCATAACCAATCATCACCAGTAGTAGCAGTAAAAACAGTGGCTGGCGTAATAATGCCGTGTAAGACAAACTTCTGGCGCCGCTACGCGCCGGCTGCGCCAAAGCCGGTAACCTTGAAGCCGCCCAGTAGCTGTAACAGGCAATAACAAGCAGGCCAAAAGCAAGGATCCGTAGCGGCCAGCGCCAGTCATCCAGGTAGCGGAACAGCAGTACCACCCACAGGGGCGCGGTAAGGGTGCCAAGACTAAACATAAAGTCCATCAGTCCCATCATCGCCGCCCTGCGGTTAGCAAATAAGCGGGCGATCAGCGTATGGCCAATGGTAAACATAATGGAATAGGTCATGCCGATCAGAGTGATCAGCAGCAGTAAATAGCGCCAGTCGTTAACCAGCGAGATCAGTAGTAACCAACAGGCGGATAACAGCGCCAGTGCCGCGAACAGCTTTAAAAACTGAAACTTCTGCGCATACTTACCGCCCAGCACGGCACCGAGTATGGTGCCAACCGACATCAGACTAAAGAACAGACCACTAAGGCTTTTCGATAGCGCCAGCTCTGCCGCCAAATCAGGCAGCAGCAAGCCCCACAGAATAATCAGGTTACCGAGGATAAAGAAACCGCTAAAGATCACGGCAGTCGGTGCAGCACGCGACATTGCTAAACTCCCTGTGCCAGCTTACCGCCGCTGCGGTGTGGCACTAACGTAATTCGAAAGCATCGGCATCCAGCTGCGCCGGAAACTGCTGCCGGAACTGCTGTAACGCCGCCAGATCGGCCTCAGCATAAAGGATACCGCTCTGCTCAGGCGCCAGCTCAGCCAGCGGCTGGCCCAGATAATCGGCAATCAGGCTATCGCCGCGGTAATTAAGACCATTAGCATCCTGCCCTACCCGGTTGCAGCCAAACACATAGGCCTGATTTTCAATCGCCCGGGCCTGTAATAGTAACCACCAGGCGCGACTGCGCGGCGCCGGCCAGTTTGCGACATAGATTATGGCATCATAATCGCCCAGGTTGCGGCTAAAAACCGGAAAGCGCAGGTCATAACAGACCTGCAGCAAGATGCGCCAACCTTGCCAGTTAACAATTACCCGCTGCTGTCCGGCCGCATAAGCCTGATGCTCACCGGCCATGCGGAATAAATGGCGTTTATCATAGTACTGTACCGCACCATCCGGGGTGACAAAATACAGCCGGTTTACATAGTGCCCGTCAGCTGTGCGTACCGCCAGCGAGCCAGCGATGGCGCTTTGATAGTGCGCCGCCTGCTGTTTAAGCCAGCTTAGTGCCGGCCCGGGCTCATGCTCGGCGATACGGGCACTGTCCATACTAAAACCACTGGCAAACATTTCCGGCAATACCAGCAAGTCTGCGACCGGAGCCACGGCCAGTTGCCGCGACAGCGCCTGCAGATTAGCCGCAGTATCCTGCCATACCAGTTCGGTTTGCAGCATCGCTACCCTTAGCTTGGGTGCCATCACAGCCGGCATAACACCTCCGCGGCCTGAGCCAGGGTGGTATCCTGCTTGGCAAAACACAGCCGGATTATCCGTGCATTGGACCCATGCTGATAAAATACCGACAACGGGATCGCCGCCACTTTATGCTCGATGGTCAGATAACGGCAAAAACTCAGGTCATCCAGCTCTGGCGCAATGGCGCTATAGTCCAGCAGCTGAAAATAAGTACCCTGACAAGGTAACAAGCTGAAACGACTAGCGCTTAACGCCTGGCGGAACTGATCGCGCTTGTGCTGGTAAAACCCCGCCAGCCCGGTCACCTGCTGCGGCTGTTCGCGCAGCATCCCGGCGATCGCATATTGCGCCGGCGTAAAACTGGAGAAGGTGACATACTGATGAATTTTCCGAAACTCTGTCATCAGCCCGGCTGGCGCCACCGCATAACCGAGTTTCCAGCCGGTAACATGAAAGGTTTTACCAAAGGATGACACAATAACCGAACGTGCCGCCAGTTCCGCAAAACAATTCGCGCTCAGCCGCGGTGCCGCATCGTACACCATATGCTCGTAAACTTCGTCACTAAGACAATACAGGCCATGCTGGGTAACCAAGTGCTGCAAGGCCAGCCAGTCTGCATGGCTAAATACCATTCCGGTTGGATTATGCGGGCTATTGACGATAATCAACTTAGTACGCGGCGTGAGCCGTGTCGCCACCTGCTGCCAGTCAACCCGATAATCCGGCGCCTCTAAACGCAAATGCACCGGTACACCACCGGCCAACTGAATAGCCGGGCTATAGCTGTCGTATGCCGGGTCAAACAGGAGTACCTCGTCACCCGGCTGCACCAGCATCTGGATCGCGACAAATAAGGCCTCAGTGGCGCCGCTGGTGACGGTGATCTCACGGCTCTCATCCAGAGTTCGGCCATAACAGCGTGCGGTCAGGGCGGCAATTTGCTGCAGTAACAAAGGAACACCCGGCATCGGCGCATATTGGTTTAAGCCAGCGCTACTGTGCCTGGCCAGCGCGGCCAAAAGCTGGCTATCGGCAGCAAAATCGGGAAAACCCTGCGATAAATTAATGGCTTGCTGCTCTGCCGCTAACTGCGACATCTGACTGAAGATGGTGGTGCCCACCGCGGGTAACTTGGAAACTATCGACATAAGGGCTGAAAAAGTTGCGAAAACCGGCATCAATGCTATCATTTGGCAGGTTTCAAGTATAGACATCTAAACGCTCAAGCGTATAAACGCCTTAATGGTTAAAATATTTAACCGCGTCAGGCAATGAATAGCGACGAATCGCAGCGAATAACCAGGTCAGTAGCATGAATAATACAGCCCATGTGCATCAGCTTAACCCGAACGCCATTGCGCTCTGCAGCCTTGGCCGCTGGATCGCCAGCCGGCATTGGGTGCCCGCCACCGGCGGTAACTTCTCCATTCGTCAGGGCGAAAACAGCGCCCTGGTCACCGCCTCCGGCAAAGATAAAGGCGAACTCAGCCCGCAAGATCTGCTACCGGTAAGCTGGCAGGATGAACAGCTGTCCAGCCCGCACGGTACACCATCAGCAGAGACGGCCTTACACGCCGAATTGTACCGGCTGGATCCGGCCATTAAAGCGGTGCTGCATACCCACTCAGTACATGCCACCGTATTTTCGCGTCTGGTGCAGGCCGACAGCTATCTGTTTAGCGGCTACGAGATGCAAAAAGCCATCACTGGCATTAAAAGCCATGAGCAGTTATTGCCACTGGCGGTATTTGATAATACGCAGGATATCCCGGCCCTGGCGAAACAGCTGCGCCAACGCTGGCAGCAAAAACCCTTGCCGTTTGCACTGCTGGTACGCGGCCATGGTCTTTATGCCTGGGGCCACAGCCTGGAGCAGGCAAAAAGGCATTTGGAGGGTTGGGAATTTCTTATACACTGCGAACTGGAACGTATTAAATTAACAGGCTTACCGTGAACTACCGCGCCATTATTACCGATATTGAAGGCACCACCAGCCGCATCAGCTTTGTCACCGACATCTTGTTTCCGTACGCCAAAGCGCATTTACCGGCCTTTATTCAGCGTGAGCAACAGCAGCCGGCGGTGGCAGCAGAACTGGATGCCATCCGGCGCCTGCTGGGCCAGCCGGCCGCCAGCACCGACGACTGTATTGCCGCCCTGCTGGACTGGATCGCTGCCGATAAAAAACTGACACCGCTAAAAACTCTGCAAGGCATGGTTTGGCAGCATGGTTATCAACAAGGCCATTTTCAGGGCCATATTTATCCGGATGCCGCCGCGCAACTGCGCCACTGGCAACAGCAGGGCATCCAACTTTATGTTTACAGCTCCGGCTCAGTGCAGGCGCAACAGCTGCTGTTCCAGTACAGCGAGGCAGGTGATCTGCGGCCGCTGTTCAGCGGCTACTTTGATACCCGCATCGGCGCTAAGCAGGAGATCGCCAGCTATGCGGCTATCCTGCAGCATTTACAGCTACCGCCCAATCAGGTGCTGTTTTTATCCGATGTAGTGGCCGAGCTCGACGCCGCCGCTAAGCTTGGCATTGCCACAGTGCAACTGATCCGGGAGCAGCAAGCGCCCAGCCAGCACCAGCGGGCCGAAAATTTTTATCAGATTGAGGTGCAATAAGAGGTGGAAAGTTAGATGAGCCGTTTACAAATCTTCGACCTGAGCCAGCCCCAGCAAGCGCGATTTAGCAGTAGCGACGCCGCTGAGATCGCCGCGAAATTGCAGCAACAGGGCATTCGCTTTGAACAATGGCAAGCCGCAGCGCCAGTCAGCGCCAGCAGCAGTAGCGAACAGGTGCTCTCAGCCTATGCCGCTGATATCAGCCGACTAAAAGCAGAGCAAGGCTATCAGACCGTGGACGTGATTTCGCTGCACCCGGCGCATCCGGATAAGGACGCGCTGCGGCAGAAGTTCCTGGATGAGCATATCCATAGCGAAGATGAAGTGCGGTTTTTTGTCCGTGGTCAGGGCTTGTTCTGCCTGCATTTAGGTGAGCAGGTCTATCAGGTGTTGTGCCAGCAGAATGATCTGATCAGTGTGCCAGCCAATACCCCGCATTGGTTTGATATGGGCAGCGCCCCTGATTTTACCGCTATCCGGTTGTTTAATAACCCAGCTGGTTGGGTGGCACACTTTACTGGCACCACTCTGGCCCGACAATTTCCGCTGTTAGATTAGGCGACAAGCCGCTACCAGACACCATTTTGCCGCAGTAAGATGCTGCAAAATGGTGCAACACTGATAAAAGGGCTAGATAAGTTAGCTTAACCAACTGAAAGTAAATCACTTTTAATTATGGTTTAGCTCTTGCAGTAATTTTGTCATACTAGTTTCCTATACTTCGCGTTGATGCTGATACCCGGGTAAGTTGATATGTCTTTGCAAACACCGCTGCGAGGCTTGCGCTGTTTCTGTGTTGCCGCAGAATGCCTTAGCTTTAAAGAAACGGCGAAACAGCTGTACCTGACGCCATCTGCGGTAAGCCATCAGATCAAACAGCTGGAAGATAACCTGAACCTGAGTTTATTTGAGCGCAAAACCCGCGCCATTGAATTAACCGAAAGCGGTAAACAGTTTTATCACGCCATTAAGCCGCTGCTGGAGCAACTTAGCCAAACCATTAACCAGTTTAGCCAGGTAGAGCGCACCAAAGAAGTCAGTATCTCGATGCCGGAGTTCTTTGCCAGTGAGCTCTTTGTCCCGCGCTTGCGCGGCTGGTCAGAACAATATCCGAATATTAACCTGACGCTGGAAACGGTGAAATCGCGGCGCGACAGCCCGAAATATACCGATGTGTCGGTGGTGCTATCCGGCAAAAAGCCGCAGGATGTGCTGTCTTACGATCTGTTCCCCATTAGCTATATCCCGGCCTGTAACCCGAGCTTGTTTCAAAAGCTGCATGGCAAAGGCTACCGGGTGCTGGAGAAAACACCGCTGATCCTGCATCAGGCAAGGCCCACAGCCTGGCACCAATGGGCGGAGCGGGTCGGTTATCATCAGTTTCAACCAAAACAAATTATTCAACTGGACAGTATGTTTAGCGTAGCCCGGGCGGCGCAGCAAGGTCTGGGGGTGGCGCTGATCCCGATGCCGATCAGCCACGCCTGGTTTAGCAGCGGCGCCCTGGTCAAGCTGTTTGAACAGGATTTACTAAGCCGCGACCGTTACTATCTGGTGCAGCATAATGAGGATCCGGAGCGGCCGGAAATTAAGCTGTTAATCGACTGGGTACTGCAAAGCTTTAACACCCCGGAAGTAGCGCTGCAACCCGCGAGCTAACGGCATTTTCCGCCACTTTTCACTGAAGCAAAGTTCCGCCTCCATAGATGAATTTTTTTAACCTGTCAGGTGTTTTTTTATCGTTTGTACAGCTGTTTGGTACGGCTTATAGTTAACCCGTGTTCGAGATTCGAATACAGCGGTTAAAGTTGTTGAAGGGTGTAACCTACCCTTACCTGTCTACCTTGTCTTAGCCCGATTGAATAAATCGGGCCTTTTTTTGTCTGCTAGCACCGCAAA
>DAIOUM010000003.1:0-2052 GCA_036759505.1 Alishewanella sp.
ATCGCGCTCCCGGCTGAGCTGCTTAAACCCCTGGCGCAGGTATCAACGGTGCTTGCTTTTACCCTGGTTGATGTACTGACCATCGCAGTACCTTTGACTGCCGCCTTCTTAATCCTGGCTTTTGTGGTTAAGTTATTGATTAAAAAGCCTGATGTTAGCTGTTATTTGTTGCTGTTAGCTCCTTTGGTGTTAACGCAGTTGTACTTTACGCTACAAGCTCAGCCCATCATTTTAGATAATCTGCTGGTTATGCTACCGCGTTATCTGCTGCTGGCTGCGTGTTTATACTTTTTGGTACGTGGCAATAAAGCCGTTCAAGCCTGAGCAGGTTTTGTATAGCGCTATAGATGCAAATCAGTGCAAAGGCTGTGATTTCTGGGGTATCAGTTCTAACCTGAATCCCGGACTGCGTTATTTGCCGCCGATAGTAAAAAACATGGTTTAATAACAGCAGCTAATAGTTACCAAAGGCAACGAACAGATGGCGGAATTTCTGGCATTAACACTGGTAGTGTTATCGGGCAGCTATTTACTGGCTCTGGGCCTTTGGGCACTGCTGCAGCCGCAACAGGTGATGCCATTTTTGCTCGGCTTTGCTGCCTCGGCGCGATTGCATTATCTGGAAATCGCTATCCGCTTAGTTGTCGGGATGGCTTTTATTCACAGTGCCAGATATGCCTTTTATCCTGCTGCATTCTCGGGCTTTGGCTGGTTGCTGCTGCTGACGTCATTACCGTTACTTTTGTTGCCCTGGCAATGGCATCGCCGTTTTGCTAGTAAAGCCGTCAATGGCTGCCGTCGCTATCTGGGTATGATCGGCATGGCTGCTATTTTGCTTGGTGGTGCTATTCTTTGGTCGGTACTAATCAAGGTACCGGAGTCAGCCGGTTATCATCGCAGTGTGGCACAGGAGCACCTTATACCATGATCCAAGCTGAGACCCTTTGCGAATTTTCCACTGTGTTACTGCAGCCAGACTCTGCTGGCACGCCCGTAGACTGGGCTTTTGTGGTACTGCCGCCAGAGATCAGTGCAACACTGCCCAGACGGGGGCGAATTACCGTGCAACTGTGGTTGAATGAACATAGCTTTCAAGCCATGCTGGAGCCTGATGGTCAAAAAGGCCATTGGTTACCATTGCCGCAAAGTTTGCTTACGCAGCTGGGGGCTTGTATTGGAGAGCGGTTTTGCATAAAGCTGGCGGCACTGGTCGATGAACCACGGCCGTCACTGCCGGCAGACTTTGCTGCTGCACTGGGCAGGTCACCGGCCGCCCAGGCAACCTGGCACAGCACAACTGCAGTGGCGCAGGTTGACTGGTTGCATTGGATTACCTCAGCAAAGCAGCTAAGCACCCGCAGCAAACGCATTACTGATGCCTGCGATATGCTGGCGTCGGGAAAGAAAAGAGTGTGTTGTTTTGACCCTTCGGGCTTTTACAGCAAAGCCTTTAAGGCGCCGGTTGCCGCAGGTACAAACCAGGGCAGCGGCAAGGCCGAAAAGTAAAGCACGAACACCGCAGTAGCGCAGCATGATGGTGGCGATATAGTTTTGACCAGCAGTGTTTGCCAATGATTAAGGAATAAAGATGTTTGTCGAGCCGGTAATATTACAGCGGGACGATGTGCGGCTGGAGCCGCTGGCACTTGAACACGAAGCTGGCTTGCAAGCGGCAGCGGCTGATGGTGAGTTATGGCAACTGCGTGTTACCTCTGTACCGACCGCAGAAGATACTCGCGGCTATATCGAGCGCGCCCTGCAAAGCCGGGCGGCCGGGCAGCGCTTTGCCTTTGCTGTAATTGAGGCCAGCAGCGGTAAGGTGCTGGGAACCACCAGTTACCATGACATCTTACCCGAGGTGAAACGATTAGAAATTGGCTATACCTGGTATGCCAAAAGTGTGCAGCGCAGCCACGTTAATACCTGTTGTAAGCTGCTGTTGCTTAGTCATGCTTTTGATACGCTGGGTTGTAATGTGGTCGGTTGGCGGACGGATAACTTTAACTTTGCCAGCCAGCGCGCTATTGAACGGCTGGGCGCGAAAAAGGACGG
>DAIOUM010000003.1:2152-11863 GCA_036759505.1 Alishewanella sp.
ACTTTAACTTTGCCAGCCAGCGCGCTATTGAACGGCTGGGCGCGAAAAAGGACGGCGTGATCCGCGGCCATGCATTGCGGCGTGACGGTACTATCCGCGATACCGTCATGTATAGCCTGCATCAGGCAGAGTGGCAAGAGGTGCGCGCCCATCTGGAATATTTGCTGCGCCGCACTAATGTTGGCTAGGGGGCTTGTTGCCCAAGGAGTGACGATGGCAAATTTAGAACAGGTGTATCAGGCGTTACGGCCGCTGCTGGCGCAGCATGCTGCTGTTCTGGTAGTAACGCACGATGAGCCAGAGCAGTTATATCTGGATACTGCCTTTTTGCAACAGAACAAAAAGCCACTGTTCTTCGGTGCAGTGCAACTAAAAAAAAACTATGTCAGCTACCATTTGATGCCGATTTATCTGGCGCCCGAACTGTTAGATGGTATTTCAGCGGCGTTGCGGGCGCGGATGCAGGGCAAATCCTGTTTTAATTTTAAAACCGTCGAGCCTGAGTTATTTGCAGAACTGGCCACCTTAACAGCGACCGGCCTGGCGTATTATCAGCAGCAGGGCTATTTGGGCTGAAAAAAAACGGCCTGCAGAGCAGGCCGTTATCTGGTAGCTAATCTTAACCCACCTCCATAAGAGGTGGGTTTTACTAGAAGTTTAAACTTACAGTAAAGCTGGCAGTGCGGCCGGCGCCAATCAGGTAAGCGCCTTCGCTGCCACCGGTGATGTAGTCTTTGTCGGTCAGGTTATTGATCACAAAAGCTAAATCGATACCGCTAAAGAAACTGCTGTTATCCAGGGCCTTTTCGTAGCCCAGATAGGCATTTAGCAGAGTGTGGGTAGGCAGTTTGTCGCGGTTCCACACTTCGCTGCCGTCGCTGGCAAAGGTGTGTTTTGCGGCACCAAAATAGCTATCGACATACTTAGCACTTACACCAGCACGGTAGTTACCATCGTGATAGTTCAGCGCTAATGACAACATTTTCTCCGGAATACCCGCCAGTTTATCGCCTTTACGGTAATCCCTTACCAGTACCGGAGCACCAGCCGGTGTGGTTTTACTGGCCAGTACATCTTGCGAGTATTCGGCACGGTTAAGTGTTAAAGAACTGGTCAGGCTCAGGTTTTGGCTAAGACGCCAGTCGAGGCTGCTTTCCATACCACGGGCATTAACACCCCCGACGTTGTCAAAGTTACCATCACCGGCGGCCAGATAGTTTGGCGTACCATCGGCTGCGGTGGCATAACGCAGTAATACCACCCGATCGTTAAATTTGACATTATAGATAGCGGTGGAGAAGCTAAACTGCTGACCGAAATAGCGGATCCCCAGATCCATATTGGTCGCCGTTTCCGGCTTCAGGTTTTGCAGCTCGGCTGCCGCCTTGCCTTCGAGGATACTGTCGGCAATGGCTTTAAAGTTCTTCGAATAGCCGGCAAATAGCTCCAGATTGTTGTTCAGGGCATAAACCACACCGGCACTGGGTAACACGGATGAGTTACTGTCAATTTTGTCCTTGCCCTTACCATTTAAGTTGTCGGTACGGCTGATATCGACCAGGTATTTTTGCACCCCAAGGGTTAGCTGCAGATCACCCAGAGTGATTTGATCCTGCAGATAGAATTTGGCGACGTTGTGTTTATAGTCGTCGTCAAAATGTACCCAGTATGGCTGAGCATTAAACTCGTAGGAAACCCGCGGATCGATAACATCATGCCAGTCGCGGGTTTGGTTACGTTGCTGTGATTCCAGCCAGACACCACTGCGCAAACGGTGGTTATCCAGATCCCAGGTCAGGTTAGCAGTAGTACCGTAGCGGGTTTTATCATAGTGGGTGTGCCGGTATGATGACACGCGCTTGGCACCCGGCTGGTTATTATTACCATCCAGGATCGGAATGCCGGCGGCGGTAACATGGGTATAGTTTTGACGACGGACACCAGCGCCTTTATTCAGGCGGTTGCCGTTGGCGTCAGTGGCATACACCTGAAACGGTGGTAACCAGTCACCGCGACCATTTTGCAGGTGCAGGTAAGGGGTAATATCCAGCTCCAGATTATCCGACAGATACCACTCGGTTTTCAGATAAAACAGCGTATTTTCACGCAGTGTAGACCAGGCTTCAGCAAAGTTTTGATCGATTTCCGGATCACCGGTCCAAACGGTGGTTAAGCCATCCCAGCGAGGCGTGCGTTTAAAGTGCGCCAGAGAAACCGGCTGATAGTTGTCTTCATGCGCATCGTCATAGGATAAACGGGTCGTGATGCGCGCTTTATCCAGTTCTGTGACGGTTTTTAGTTCTACGTGCAGGCGATCTGCGTGGCCATTACTGCCGGTACCCATCCAGCGATTGTTAAAGCTGTCTGACACGCTGAAATAGGCCGTGGTGTTGCCGATCTGGCCTGTATCATAGCGGGCAAAGTAGCGACGGGCATTATGGCTGCCGCTGGTATAAGCAAAGCGGGCACCGGCTTCGGTTTGTGGATTATCAGAGACAAAGTTTAGGGTACCGCCCAGGGCATCCAGTGAGGCGGACGCGATATCGGCGCTGCCCTGACCAACTTCAACCAGACGGGTGTTCTCAACATCCAGATAGCGGTTGGCTTTGCTACCACCTGCGTAGGCCGAGCCACCATTCGGGATACCGTCTATAGTAATGCCCAGTTGCTGGTCGGCGCGGTCAATGACAAAGCCACGCATGCTGATGGTAGTGGTGTAATCATCGCTACCAAAGGCATCACCCTGACCAACGTTAATGCCGGGTAAATTATTAATCAGATCCATTACGTTGCCAATTGGCGCCTGTAACAGCTTCATATTTTCATCCGTAGTGTTATTGGCATAGCTAACGCGCTTACCCAATACAGAAATCACTTCTACGGCTTTTTCATCGGCCAGTCCGGCATCCTGTGATGCTGCTTGTGTCGTGGTTTGGTCGGCCAGGGCTTGAAAGCTGAGGGCGCTGATCACCGCCAGGGTGAGCAAATTGACGTTAAAATGTCGCACGGTATTCTCCAGAAGCGCTTTATGGTTATAGGTTCCGTCATACTGGTCAGCCCAGTATGACGGAGGCTAAGTGTGCCGCTGGAATGTTACAGAAAAGTTTAAATTGAATTTCAGTTTGATGAAATATTTACTAAATATGCAATGTTATAACATGCAGTTAGCATAAAAGGTGGTGGTGGCAGGCCAATCTGAAAACACGCCAATCACCCCGACCTGTTGTGCCAGCACGTCGAGCAGTTGCAATGTCATGCTATCGTCACTGGTAATGCTGCTGATAGATTGATAGTACCAGCCGCCACCGGCAGCCAGTGGGCCTGAGCGCTCCAATGACCAGGTAATGAGCTGTAAGCCGGCGGCGCGTGCTGCTTTGGCATAGGCGGAGGGGACCAGTTTGCCATTTTCGACACTAACCAGCACCCATAGCGGTGGCGCTATGATATTCAGGCCCTCGGCCTTTAACTCGCTAAAGCTTGGGCTGAGTTGTTCCGGATGCGCGGGATCATAGTGCTCAGCGTCAACGCGATCATCCAGAAACACGGCTTGTTTGGCAAACTCCGGTTCATGTTTAAGCCAGTAACGGATATCCGCCAGCTGAAAGGATTGCGGCCATACTTCGGAAGGTTTCACGCCGGCTGCTTTATATTCGTTAATCAGTTGCTGAGCATAGTCTTGCTGACTGTAGTCGCCTTGATATGGCATAGCGACTTCCGGTGCTTTTAGCTCTGGCGTCATCATTACGCCGTGTTGCTGAAACAGCGCGATACTTTCCTGATGGCTCAGTGGCGCGCTGCATTGCTGATACAGGGTAGTACGCCAGTCCGGGCTGCCGTTCAGGTAATCGGTTAAGTTATCAGCCTGAAGATTAACGCCATCCATTTTTGCACAAAGGCTTTTGTATTCAGCGAGGCTGATATCAGAGGTGCAACATTTGGCACTGGCGGTTTGGCCGTCGCTTGCCGGGGTAAAAGGTGTGCTGCATTTAGCGGCCAGCTCCGGGCGCAGCAGGATATCCGTCGTCTGGTGCAGGTCACACTGCGCATGCCGGCAAACCAACTGTTTATCCGCAGTAAAGGTGACATCACATTCCACAATGCCGGCGCCCATGCGGATCGCCGCCAGGTACGAGGCTTTGCTGTGTTCAGGGAACTGCAAGGGTGCACCGCGGTGACCAATTGAAAACGGGTGGCGTTTCGCCGGTTGCTGTAAACAGGCGCTAAGCTGCTGTTTAAGGTCACCGTCAGGCAGTAAGTCGGTTAAATAGCCGGGGCGGGGGCCGAGCTCGGCGTGGGGCAGACTGAGAATAAGCAATAAGGATGCTAACATAAGGCGCAAAAATGATAATAAAGTGTAATTATAGCCTAGCCCGCTAAGGTGACACTTTTATTAAAGCACAGAGAAAGCGCAGCGAAAGCACAGATAAATTACACAGAAATTACAGATAAAGCACAGAGCGGGACTGCTATTCTGGCGAGTAGCAGTCCCTGGCAGCGCAGTTAGTCTGCGCTTGTTGTTGTCTCTACCGTCGCTTGCACCAGTGCCAGGCTGATGCTTTGCGTTTCCTGATTAATGTCGCTGATTTTTACCTGTACCTGTTGTCCCAGCTCAAACCGTACTGTATCACCCTGATAGCAGCGGCCTTCTTCCCAGTTAGCCGTCAGCGGGTTTTGCTCGTCGTTGATGCTGGCCAGGGCGATAAAGCCCTGAGCGCCGTTTTCCAGTAACCGTAGCCGGATCCCGGCGCGGTTGATATCCTGAATTTCACCGGTAAAGGTTTGGCCGCTGTCGATGGCGCTGCTTAAAAACTGGCAATATAGCCAGTCGGCGATATCACGCTCGGCCCGGCGCTGAATTTTGCGCTGCTCTGCCAGGCGTTTGGCGAGTTCTTCTGATGGCGCCTCTGCCGGGCGTTGCAGCAGTATGGCTTTGAGTAAGCGCTGATTGACCAAATCACTGTATTTACGGATCGGCGAAGTCCAGGTGGCATAGTGTTCAGCGCCGAGGCCAAAGTGCGGTGCCGGGGTGATACTGACGCCGGCATAAGCCTGGTAGCGGCGGATCCGGTTATCCAGATAAGGCGTGGGTAGCTGATCCAGCCAGCGACGCAGCTGGCAGAACCCGGAGAGTTGCGTCAACGCTTCACCCTGCACTGGTGCAGCAAAGCTGGCTAACAGTTCATTGAGCGGGTTAAGTTTGCTGCTTTCAAAGCCGCTGTGGCTATTAAAGACACCAAAACCCAGCTGCTCTGCCAGATAACGGCCACAGGCCTGATTAGCGGCGATCATTGCTTCTTCGACCATCACATTGGCAATACGGCGGTGTTCGGCGTGAATGGCGATCACCTGACCTTGCTCATTTAATGCAAAGCGGTAGTCCGGCTTATCCTGAAATACGATGGCATGGGCTTTACGCCAGTGCTGGCGGGCTTTCGCCATCGCACAGAGACTATGCAGTTGGCTGACCATTACTTCAGA
The DNA here is from genome assembly GCA_036759505.1 of Alishewanella sp. Taxonomy (GTDB): domain Bacteria; phylum Pseudomonadota; class Gammaproteobacteria; order Enterobacterales; family Alteromonadaceae; genus Alishewanella. The sequence continues at coordinate 7,631 of DAIOUM010000003.1, forward strand.
GTCAGGTTGCCAGTCGCCACTGCCGCTCAGATAATCAGACACCAGCTGATAATCAAAGCGTGCCTGTGAGCAAATGGTGGCCAGCTGAAACTCTGGCGCCGAGCCGACGCTGCCATCTTTTAGGATCTGTAAGCGTAACACCAGCGCCGGGCGCAACTGGCCGGGATGTAATGAACAGAGCTCGTCGGCCAGTTGCCGTGGTAACATCGGTACATTGCGACCTGGCAGATAGGTCGTAAATAGCCGCTCGGCGGCAATGCTATCCAGCGCTGAGCCAGCATGGATATAGGCATCCGGATCGGCGACCGCCACCTGCAATAACCAGCCCTCGGCCGTTTCGCTGATTGCAATGGCATCATCCATATCCTGGGTGCTACTGCTGTCGATGGTAAAAAACGGCGTGGCGCTAAGATCGGCGCGTTCCAGCTCAAGCTGGGCTAATTCGCCGCTAAGTTCAGGCGCGGCTTTAGGTAAATTATGCCGGGCCAGTACCACTAACCAGGGCGCGTTGGCATCGTCGGCTTTAGCAATCAGCTCAGTCACCTCGACCAGAAACTGCTCGTCTTTTAAGGCATGCTGCACCAGGCTGGCTTTAACCCAATCACCTTCACTGAGTGCCTTATCTTCCAGGCCATTTACCGCCTTGGCTTTTAAGGCCTCTTTAAATAACGGTAGGTCGGGAAGTACTTGCAGACGATTTTTAAAGCGTTTTACCCGACCGACAAAGTGGCTCAGACCACTCTCTAACAGCGCTTCCGGCTCGGCCTGCGTTTTATCATCGGTTTCACGGATCACTGCCGTAATGCGATCGCCATGCAGCAGCTTTTTCATCAGTGGCGGGCTGATAAAGTGACTTTCTTTATCACTGACTTCCAGAAAACCGAAGTTCTTGGCGGTAGCTCTGACCACACCCTCTTTAACGGGCAGCGATTCACGCAGTTGCTGTTTCAGCTGAGCTAACAGCGGGTTATTTTGCAGCATAGATTCTTACTCTGTCCAAATTCGCCGCCATGATACGGGGTTATGCCGGCGAAGCCAACCGGTGCGTATTGTTGCCGGCCTGGCCGCAAGTCGGGCTTTTCTTTCCGGTAAATTTATGGTTAATTAAAAAGGCAAGACCAAGATACAAACTTGTCGGAGTGCATCAGGGCGATATTGCCCTGAAGCTGAGACCGCATTGCGGGATCCGTTGAACCTGATCAGGCTAATACCTGCGAAGGGAACAAGTAGTGATTATGTACCAGCTGACCAGCTACGAATACCGAGGCTTACAAATCTCTATTCTGAGTTGTGTCATCTGATAAGCAACACAAGACCTGCTGAATAGCAGTTTGATTTTGCTGCTGACACTTAATCCTATCCAACACTCCTGACAAGCATTTTCCCTTAACTTTTTGGTGAGATTGCTATGTCAACCACAGAATTATTTACCCCAGAATCACAAACAGCCCCAACTCAGGCGACATCTAACCTTGTTGAGTCCAGCATATCGTCACGTCGGGCTCAGCGCCAGGCGGCACGCGATTTTATTGCTCAGCTGCAAGGTGAGGCCTATCCCAATTCGAAGCGTCTTTATTTACCGGGCAGCCGGCCAGATATTCAGGTGGCAATGCGCCAGATTATGCTGGCTGATACGGTGGTTGGTGGCACGCCCGAGGCGCCCATTACTGAGCCGAATGAAGCGGTGCCGGTATATGATACCTCAGGCCCTTATGGCGATCCGGGCGCCAGTATCAGTGTCGAAGACGGCTTAGCGCCGCTGCGTCTGCCGTGGATTTTAGAGCGGCAGGATACTGAACAACTGAACGGGCTAAGTTCGCGTTTTAGTCAGCAGCAACAGCTGGAAGCGCCAGTGCCGCATCGGTTAAACCGGCAACCTTTGAAAGCCAAGCCGGGTAAAAGGGTTACGCAATTGCATTATGCCCGCGCCGGTATTATCACCCCGGAGATGGAATATATCGCCATTCGCGAGAATATGGGCCGCGATCAGGTTAAAAGTGCCTTGTTAACGCATCAACATCCGGGGCAGCCCTATGCCGCGGCCTTGCCTGCGCAAATCACAGCGGAGTTTGTCCGCGCCGAAGTGGCCGCTGGCCGGGCCATTATTCCGGCCAATATTAACCACCCTGAAGCCGAACCGATGATTATCGGCCGCAACTTTCTGGTAAAAGTGAACGCCAATATCGGTAACTCGGCGGTGACCTCCAGCATTGAAGAAGAGGTGGAAAAGCTGGTGTGGGCCACGCGCTGGGGCGCCGATACGGTAATGGATCTGTCTACCGGGCGCGATATTCATCAAACCCGCAGCTGGATCATCCGCAATAGCCCGGTACCTATTGGTACAGTGCCAATTTATCAGGCGCTGGAAAAAGTCAAAGGCGTGGCCGAAGATCTGACCTGGCCGGTTTTTCGCGATACGCTGTTAGAGCAAGCCGAACAGGGCGTTGATTACTTTACTATCCATGCCGGGGTGTTATTGGCTTATGTGCCAATGACCGCCAAGCGTCTGACCGGCATTGTATCGCGTGGTGGCTCGATCATGGCCAAGTGGTGCTTAACGCATCAGCGCGAAAATTTCTTATATGAGCATTTTCGGGAAATTTGTGAAATTTGTGCTGCTTATGATGTGTCGCTGTCGTTAGGCGATGGTCTGCGCCCGGGTTCGATTTATGATGCCAATGACCAGGCTCAATTTGCTGAACTGGCCACTCTAGGAGAGCTGACCAAAATCGCCTGGGAGTACGATGTACAGGTGATGATTGAAGGCCCGGGCCATGTGCCGATGCATCTAATTAAGCAGAATATGGATGAGCAGCTGAAACACTGCCACGAGGCGCCATTCTACACCCTGGGACCACTGACGACAGATATTGCACCGGGTTATGATCATTTCACCTCGGGCATTGGCGCCGCCTTTATCGGTTGGTTTGGCTGCGCCATGCTGTGTTATGTCACACCGAAAGAGCATTTAGGCCTGCCCAATAAAGAGGACGTGAAACAGGGGCTGATTGCCTACAAAATAGCTGCCCATGCTGCGGATCTGGCCAAAGGGCATCCGGGTGCACAAATTCGTGATAATGCGATGTCGAAGGCGCGCTTTGAGTTTCGCTGGGAAGATCAGTTTAATCTGGCGCTGGATCCAGCAACTGCCCGTCAGTATCACGATGAAACCTTACCGCAAGCGTCGAACAAGAGCGCGCATTTTTGCTCAATGTGTGGCCCGAAGTTCTGCTCCATGAAAATTACTCAGGATGTACGTGATTATGCAGCCACACTCTGAGTTGATGCCAGTGGCGGCTAAAGTGAACAGCAATAAAACCGCGGCAGCTAAAGCGATTGTCTGGTCTATTGCCGGCTCTGACTCGGGTGGTGGCGCTGGTATTCAGGCGGATTTACTGACCATGCGCGCCTTTGGTGTGCATGGCTGTAGCCTTATCACTGCAATCACGGCGCAAAGCTCGGTAGAGGTGGCGCGGGTGGAGCTGGTATCTGAACAGATGCTGGCCGCGCAGTGGCACACGCTTTTGGCCGATTTACCGCCAGTCGCCATTAAAATTGGTTTAGTGGCGAGCCGCGCGCAACAGCAGCAGCTCGCAACTTTACTCGCAACCTTGCCGACAACGATACCGGTAATAATGGATCCGGTATTAATTGCCAGCTGCGGTGATACGCTAACGCTGGAGCTAGGCTCGGATGCCTTGCCTGAGCTGCCGGAGCTGTATCGCTTTGCCAGTTTGCTGACGCCCAACCTGCCGGAATTAGCCGCTTTAACCGGCTTAGCGGTAACAACCCCTGAACAGATCATCACAGCGACAGAGTGCTTGCTGACACTAGGGGTGCGAGCGGTATTGGTAAAAGGCGGTCATGCCAGTGGTTGTAAACAGCTGGCGCTGGATTATCTGGCATCGACCAGGCAGCAATACTGGTTAGCCAGCCCCAGGATTGATACCGAACACAACCACGGTACTGGATGTAGTTTAGCCAGTGCTATTGCCAGTGGTCTGGCGCTAGGTTATCCGTTAGATGATGCCATAGTGCTGGCTAAGGCCTATCTTAACCGCGGCCTAAGTGCGGCTTATGCCACGGGGCAGGGAGCTGGCACCTTAAGTCATTTGCCACTGCCGCTTGCCGTTGAATATTTTCCGCACTGGCTTAACACGTCGCAGGTACAGGCGCTTTATCAGGGGGCGAGCTTAGCGGATTTAACACCGCCATCCGCCGCTTTTGCGCCTT
>DAIOUM010000003.1:11963-29130 GCA_036759505.1 Alishewanella sp.
TATCAGGGGGCGAGCTTAGCGGATTTAACACCGCCATCCGCCGCTTTTGCGCCTTTAGCGCAAGCGGAAATGGGGCTGTACCCGGTAGTTGATTCGGTAGCCTGGTTAACGCGGTTATTACCGCTGGGGGTTAACACCATCCAGCTGCGGATTAAAACTGCGGCAGATCAGCAACAGCTTAGCGCTGAAATTGCGGCAGCCATTGCGCTGGCTAAGCAGTATCAGGCGCAGCTGTTTATTAATGATCACTGGCAGCTGGCCTTGCAGCTTGGCGCCTATGGCGTGCATTTGGGGCAAGAAGATTTAGCAACCGCCGATCTGCATGCCTTACAGCAAGCGGGTATTCGCCTGGGGGTTTCGAGCCATGGCTATGCTGAGTTGCTTCGCGCCAAAGCGCTGCAGCCATCTTATATTGCGCTTGGCCATATATTCCCGACCAAAACCAAGCAAATGCCCTCGCAGCCACAAGGCGTGGCCAAGCTGGCGCAGTATGTACCCTTGGCAGCACCTTATCCCACGGTAGCGATTGGCGGCATTAATGCTGAGCGTATAGCGGCGGTGGCTGCTACCGGGGTAAATAGTATTGCGGTGGTAACGGCCATTACCGAAGCAGCCGATCCTGAACAGGCAACCCAGCTGCTGATGGCGCTCTTGGCAAAAGCTAAGCAGGAGGCACAGGTTCGGCAACTGGCGCAAGCCAAAGAGTTTGCGCAGGCTATAAACGAGGTCAACGCAGTATGTCTGAACTAACAGCAGCCCAGCAGCTGCGCTATAGCGTACAACTGCTGCTGCCGGAAATGGATGAGAGCCAGCAATTGCGATTGTCGTATAGCAAGGTGTTGATTATCGGTCTAGGCGGCTTAGGCAGCGTGGTAGCGTCCTATTTAGCCGGAGCTGGCGTGGGGCATTTACTGCTGGCCGATGATGATCGCGTTAGCTTAAGCAATTTACCCAGGCAATTACTCTATAGCACGGCCGAGGTTGGCCAGTTAAAGGTCGATGCTGCCAAAGCGCGGTTACAGGCGCAAAACCCGGAGCTGGTCATTACCCCTCTGGCAGCATGCTTAAGCTTGCCTGATCTGCTGGCGCTGTTACCTGAGGTTAATCTGGTATTGGATTGCACTGATAACGCCAGCAGCCGCTTAGCGATTAATCAGGCCAGTTATTTACGGCAGGTGCCGCTGATTAGCGGTGCCGCCAGTGGTTGGCAGGGGCAACTATTGGTGCTTCAACCCTGGCTGGGGCAGGGCTGCTATCAATGCTTATACCCCGATTGGCAGGATAGCCCCAGCTGTTTAGCGGGCGGCATATTAGGGCCCATGGTTGGCACTATTGCTTGTCAGCAGGCGCTGCTGGCGCTTAAACACCTCTTGCAAATAGGCGATCTGTCCTTTGGTCGCTTGCACTGTTTTGATGGCCTGCGCGGCCAGAGTAGTCAGTTACAGCTGCAACAGGATCCGGCATGTCCGATCTGTGGCGCCGGCGACAGCCGACCTATTTCGCCCTAATTCGATTAAAGAGAGCAAACGCGATGCTGATTTATTTTAATCAACAACCTTTTTCATTAACGCCGCCTTGCACGGTGGCAGAATTTTTGGCCGCGCAACAACAACTACGCCCCGGTATCGCGGTTGCCATTAATCAGCAGGTGATCCCGCGTAGTCGCTGGGATATTCAGCCGCTTAACGATGGCGATACCATTATGCTGTTTACTGCCATAGCAGGAGGTTAGTGATGTCTTATCAGATAGCAGGACACACTTTTCAATCACGTTTACTAACCGGCACCGGTAAATTTCAAAGTGCTGGTTTAATGCAGCAAAGTTTAGCAGCCAGTGGTACCGAGCTGGTCACCATGGCGCTTAGGCGGGTCGATTTGATGACACGTCAGGATGAAATTTTACCGGTGCTTAGCGCACTGGGCGTTAAGCTACTGCCTAATACCTCCGGCGCCCGCACCGCCGAAGAAGCAGTATTTGTGGCTGAGCTGGCGCGTGAAGCATTGCAAACGCACTGGCTAAAATTAGAAATTCACCCTGATCCGCGCTATTTATTGCCCGATCCCATTGAAACGCTTAAAGCGGCTGAATTGTTGGTGGCCAAAGGCTTTGTGGTGTTGCCGTATTGCGGCGCCGATCCGGTGCTGTGTAAACGTTTAGAAGAGGCCGGCTGCGCAGCGGTGATGCCTCTGGGCGCGCCCATTGGCTCAAATCAGGGCCTGCAAACCCGCGATTTCTTGCGCCTTATTGTTGAGCAAAGCCGGGTACCGGTGATTGTTGATGCCGGTATTGGTGCGCCGAGTCATGCCAGCGAGGCGCTGGAGTTAGGGGCTACCGCGGTATTAGTTAATACCGCCATTGCCAGTGCTGCTGATCCTATTGCAATGGCACAAGCCTTTAAATTGGCCTGTGAAGCCGGAGCCTTAGCCCAGGAGGCTGGTTTAGCTGCCCGTCAGCAACAAGCCGTAGCCAGCAGCCCGTTAACGGCCTTTTTGGAGAGCCTATGACAAGCAATGCCTTAGCCGATGTAACCATGACGAATGATGTGCAAGCGCTTCTGCTTGAGCCCAGCGGTTTTAGTTTGCTGCTGGCCAGGCAAGATAGCCAGCAGTGGCAACAAAAAATTATGCAGGCCGATGCAGCTGCGGTGCAGCGTGCTTTAGCAAAAAAGCGCCGTGATCTGGATGATTTTGCGGCGTTAATTTCACCGGCGGCCGCGCCTTTTTTAGCGCAAATGGCCAGCCAGGCGCAGCTGCTTACCCGCCAGCGTTTTGGCCATGCGCTGCAGTTTTATATTCCGCTGTATTTATCCAATTTATGCGCGAATGATTGCAGTTATTGCGGTTTCTCGATGAGTAATGCGCTAAAAAGGCGCACCCTGACTCTGGCTGAGGTCGAGCAAGAATGTCAGGCGATTAAGGCACAGGGCTTTGCCACGGTATTACTGGTCGCCGGCGAGCATGAAAAAAAAGTCGGGCTGTCGTACTTTAAGCAGGTGCTGCCGGTGGTAAAGCGCTACTTTAGCTATGTACTGCTAGAGGTGCAGCCGCTGGCCAGCCGCGATTATGCAGAGCTCAGGCAGTATGGGCTGGATGGCGTTTTGGTGTATCAGGAAACCTATGATCGCCGCTGCTATGCCAAACACCATCTCAAAGGGAAAAAAATGGATTTTGACTGGCGCCTGGCAACGCCAGAGCGACTGGGGCAGGCCGGGGTTGATAAAATCGGCCTTGGCGCTTTGCTGGGGTTAGGCGATTGGCGGCTGGACTCGTTATATCTGGCCTTGCACCTGCGTTACTTGCAGCAACATTATTGGCGCAGCCGCTACAGTATGTCGTTTCCACGACTGCGCCCCTGCGCGGGTGGCTTGGCCGATCAGGTGCTACAGCAACATCAATCCGATACCCTGATCAGCGATAAACAATTGGTACAACTGATCTGCGCCTGGCGCTTATTTGATCCTGAGCTGGAACTCAGTTTATCCACCCGGGAATCGGCGCACTTTCGCGATCATGTGGTGCCGCTGGCCATCACCAGTATCAGTGCCGGCTCGCGTACTGCCCCGGGCGCTTATACTGATGTAACGGCCAGTCTGGAGCAGTTTAGCACCGATGATCAGCGCTCTGCCGCCGCCGTAGCCGAAGCAATGCAGCAGCGTGGGTTACAGCCGGTGTGGAAAGATTGGGAAAAAGGCTTGTGTCGCAGTAACTTATTATTGCGCCTCAGCCATCATTTTTAAAAACTCCAGTCGCTGCAACTCACTGGCGTCGGGTTGCCAGGGCTCGTCTGACAACAAACCTAAGCCATAGAATGCAACCTGATATTCAGATTGCACACTTTTGCCAAATCGGCTGCGCTCGCCTGGCGCGGCCGAACGGCGTTCAACAGTAAAAGTATTCAGTAAATAGGGGCCGTCTATACCGGCCAATACGGCTTTATACGCGCGTAGTAACAGCGTGGCTTCGCCTTTGGCTAAATCGGCACTGCCGACTAAATGAGCCAGCGGCTCGCCCTTACTGCTAAACAGATTGGCCCGCACGCGATACGTCCCGGCGGCACTAACTTCCAGTTGCAGTGGGATCACTAAATCAGAGCCCTCAGCATAACCATCTTTTACACCGATGATTTCCGCGCTCGGTTGTTGATAATCGATACCGGTTTGTAAGCGATGCGGCTGACCATTGGCGCGAAACGCAACTTCAAGCCTTAATTCGCCTTGCCAATCCTGCTGTGCAGTGAGGATGGTGCTGAAACCTTGCTCGTTAGCCTGCATGGTGCTTTCGGTTAACCTTTGTCCGGTGTCTTCGGAATACAGGCTAACTGTCACCTGGCTGGCATCAACACCTGCCACTGTTAGCACTACCTCAATATCTTCGGGATAAATAAAGCGATATTGCGGCAAAACAATGGCCGCTTGGGCGCCATTTTCTAACGGCACTTGCTGCACCACATACTGATTTGGCGCGAGCAATTGTACATCGTCGCGGCTTAATGGACGCGAGTAGGGAGGGTAGCTAAGCTCTTGTTCATAAGCCGCTGCAATATATGCAAATTGTTGCGGCAAAGCCTCAGCGATCTGCTCGGTCACGGAAATGCTCTGGGTGCTAGCAGGTGTCGCAGCCGTGTTTGAGCTTTGCTGTTGCTCATCCGTTATAACGGCACGCGCTGGCGTATCGACAGAATGAGTGGGCTTAGCTGCAGGCCACAGCACTGCAACCAAGCCAAGGATCACGAGGGCTGTAATAAAGCCAAGGCGTTTTTTCATCGCTTAGCCAAACTTCCGTTATTGAACTGCTTGATAAACCAAAGGTGACATAGCATGCCGCTCTGAGCCATTTACTATTCGGTAGCTCGAGGCAAAAATCCACCAGCCCCGGGTTTGATCGGTACTGCTAAAGCGAACCGCACTTTGTGTGGTGAGGTTTACGCTATTGCGAGCAACGGTGATATCGCCTTTTCGCTGCTGGCCGATCACGGCGTTATGGCTGTAAGCATCGCTCATTAACATCGGATAATGCAGCGGCATAAAGTTACTTACCCCAAGGCTCTGACTGGTGATTTTACCGTCAAAGGCGACCGCTCTGGAGCAACTTTCAAAATTGCCAGCACTGGAAGCCCCACAGCTGGAATGACTGGCGACCACACCGTCATCAGTACCTGGTAAGAACGGCCCGGTTGTCCCTAAGAAATCAGAAGCCGCACCGACAAAGCGTAACCTTGGCACCCGGCTATCCGGAAATGCTGAAAGTTGCCGCGCTGTATTAACGCGTAAATCGTTTAATACTCCAACATTATTCGCATTGGGTATTTGTCCCAGCCATAACGACAAAGCGAGTTGCAAAGTTCGGTCAAATAAGCCGCTGCCCGTGGCCACATTCACAGCTAAATCCGCCAGCTCTGAGCCGCCCCCGGCACCGGCGAAATCCAGCGTTGCTACAATATTTAACGGGCGTAGGCCGGCGTTTTGTAGCCACAGGGCCTGGTTATCCAGAATATAGCGTGTTACTAAGTCGCCAGTTGAGTGGGTAACAAAAATACAGCCAGGGTTACAGATATTCTGCCGCGAAAGTTGCTGTAGCTTCGGCCAGATATAGTCGGTGGCAATGCGACCGGTAATTCGCTCTTGTGACGGCCAGTCTATCCGCATCTCGGCATGATTAGCCCAAAACTCGCTCCAATAGGCCAGGCCATTGGCTGCCACCTGATTGGCATTAGGGCGACTTGCCAAATTATCCGGCTGAAAGCCATGAACTAACACAACCGGGTAACCGCCAACGGCTGCCTGGGCTGAAACGCTAACTAAGCTGGAAAAAAACGCTGCACCTAACAGCTTTTTAAACCTCGTCATAAAGGATCCTTTTGTTGATATTCTTGTTCTTGTTTGCAAGGGATTACCCCACTCAACAATTGGGTGTGCCCCTGATCTGCTACCTCATACCTGAACTCACCACCATGCCAGGCTTGTTTTACCTTAAATTATCAATTAAATAATGCAACAGTCGGATTTAGGTAAAGTTGTTAATATCAGCAATATTACTGTGGATGGGTGTTTGAATTTTGCAGCACGATAAATCGTGATGGCAGCTATCTGCTGCCAAGATTAGGGCTGAACCGCCAGTAAGTTTTTAACAAGCGTCAGTCGGCGTTTAAAGTAATCACTCAAAGTTTTTTTAGTTTTTTGGGGATATTGCGTTTGTTTCAGTATGAAGCAGAGACCGGGCAACCATGCCACCCCAAGAGCAGCATGGTTAGTAGGGCGCGTTGACGTTTTAGAACTCAGGCTGCCGCCTGTCTGGCTTGCTGGGTTAATTGTACCAAGGCTTTACGCACCTCTTGCGCGGTAAAGCAAGGCGCAGCAAAAGGCACAAAGAACAGCCGCTCTGCCTGCATAAAATGGCAACCATCCGGATAAACCGTCAGCATCCTGGCGGCACCCCGCTGACCGCTGTGCTGCAGGGTAATCAGCTCGCAGGCATCGGCATGATCTTCATTCATATGCACGACCATCGCCAGCTCATCCCGCGCTTGCCAGGCCGGCGCGGCCTGTTGCCATTCTTGCTCGGTTAGCCAGAAAATCTCGCCAAAGCCACCGATAAAGCGGATGTGTTCTACCGGCATTTTCCAAAAGTAGAAATCATGGGCTTGCTTGTAGGCCTCTGCGGCTGGAAATAAGCGAAAGTAACGCGCCTCGTACTCTGCCGCTTGCTCGTAGGTGAGTTTTTGCGCGTGGCCATTTAACGTTAAGCGGGCTTCCGTATTCTGATCACCGGCACTGGCCTGATGATACAGTGTGATGCTTAAACGGTTATCGTGCTCCAGATTGCGGGCATGTTGGGCAATATCGGAGACATAGAAGATCACGTCACCGGTATCGGTCAGCATTACTGTTGAAACGGAACCAAAGGGTGCGCCTTGCAGTTTATGGGACAGGGTGGAAAATACCGCACTTTGGCATTGCAGTGCTAACTGACGGGCGGCTTTCGCGGCGTTAATACGTTCTTGCATTATGACTCCTGAAAAACGGTGTGGTTAGAGTAATTCGGTATGAGGTTCGGAAAAAATCATCGGGCAGGCCAGTCGCGGGTGGTGACACACATGCATCCTGGTCTGGTAAAGCGCAGTCAGCGGTTGCTCGGCTAATACATGCGCGGGTTTTCCCAGGGCGCTGATGTGCCCCTGGTCCAGCAAAAGCACTTGGTCGGCATAGAGTGCGGCCAGATTCAAATCATGCAGCACCGCAAGTACCAGATTACCAGCGTTAGCGAAGGCTTTAATTTGTTGCAAACAGCGATGCTGCTGGTGCACATCCAGCGCCGCAGTGGGCTCGTCTACTAGCAGCAGTTTCGGTGTTGCGAAACTGTTGTCTAATTGCGCCAGGCAGCGGGCAATATGACAACGCTGTAATTGCCCGCCTGAGAGCTGGCTCAGATCGCGCTTGGCAAACTCATTCAATTTCAGGGCGCTTAGCCAGTGGCTGGCGATGCGCACTGAGGTCTCGTGACTCTCCTGATAGCCAAAGCGGCTTAAACAAACCAGCTCCTCTACGGTTAAGCCTGCGGGGGAAATCGGCTGTTGCGGCAGTACTGCCCGCTGCAATGCCAGGCGCTCTGCTGACCACTGCGCCAGTGGCTGTTCAAATAGCTGTATCTCACCCTGAAAAGGGATGTCTAAACACAGGGCGCTTAACAAGGTTGATTTACCGGCACCATTTTCGCCCAGCAGCGCGATAAACTGGCCGGGGGTAAAATGGGCGCTAATGTTGTTAATGACCGTGTTATGGCCGCGTTTTACACTAAGCTGGTGCAAACTAAGCATACAGCCTCCGTTTTTGTTGCAGCAATAAATACAGGAAGAAAGGAGCACCTAATAACGCGGTAATAATGCCAATAGGCAATTCTGCAGGCGGCACTGCCATGCGGGCCAGCCAATCCGCGAGTGCCAGTACCAGTGCGCCCAGTAACATCGCAACCGGCATCAGGCGTGGAATGGCTGCACCGACTAACAAGCGGGCGATATGGGGGATCACCAAACCAATAAAGCCGATAATCCCGGTTAGTGCCACAGCGGCACCGACGCCCAGCGCCACCAGCACAATAAGTTCGCGCTTTAAACGCCGCACATTTACGCCTAAATAACGGGCTTGCTGCTCGCCGAGCAACAGTAGATTAAGGGCTTTGCGCCGATACCAGAGCAAAGCACTGCATAAGCCCAAGCTAAGAAATGCCAGCGGCAGCGGTTGCCAGGTTACGGCGGCAAGTGAACCCATTTGCCAAAAACTCATTAAACGCAAGGCATCGTCCGAGGCATAAAAGCTGAGTAAACCTATGACGGCGGCCGCTAAGGCATTAATGGCTACGCCACAAAGCAATAGGGTAGCAACGTTAACACCACTGCTGCTGCGGGAGAGCTGATACACCAGTAACGACGTGATTAAGGCGCCACTAAATGCCGCGATACTGACCCAGTAATGCCCGGTTAGTCCCAATTGTGGGCCAAGCGCAATCACCAATAACGCCAGCATCGCTGCGCCGGCGGCAATACCGATTAATGAGGGATCGGCCAGCGGGTTACGACAGAGTGTTTGCATGGCGCAGCCGGCCTGCGCCAACACGGCGCCAATCATTAAGCCCAGTAATAAGCGGGGGAGTCTTAGCTCTGTGACCACCTTAAGCTGCAGCGTCGTGAAGTTGCTGCTACCTGGCCACCACCAGGCAAAGGCTAACCGCCAGTCAGTCATCACAGCGCCACTGCTCAGGGCTAGCACAGCACAGCATAGGATCGCCAGCATCAGCAGCAGAATCAGCAGCGAAAATTTTGTCATCATTGACCTGAACTACCGCTAGCACGGCTGAGCTGACTTACACCAGCTTGCGCCATATTCTGCTGACCAAACTGATACAGTTGCTGTATCGCTTCACCAATCCGGCTGGTCATACCCATCGATAGTAATGAATCCATCACCAGAACCCGGCAGCTTTGCGCTGCTGTGAGCTGCCGTAATTCGGGTAGCTGACAAAAGGCGCTTAGTCCGCCAGCACTTTGTGCCACATGCTCAGGAATCACCAGTAAATCGGGTTGCTGCAGCATTAAAAACTCGGCTGAAATGGGTTTAAAACCTTGATGTGTCGCCAGGTTTTTCATCGCGCTATACTGAAACAGCAGATCTGGGATCGTCTCAGTGCCGGCAACAATTACGCCACGACTGGATGCTTGTAGTACAAAAAGTGCCGTTGTGGGGGCGGGTTTAGCTGCGGCGCTAAATTCAGGTAAGCTTTGCTTGATCTGACTGATCAAGGTATTGGCAGCTGCCGGTTTATTCAGCCTGGCACCCAGAGCATTGATAAATTGATAGAACTCTTCCAGATCACGCGGTTTGGCGAAGTGCTCAACCTTAACCCCAGTATTGCGTAACTGGGTTAGGGTGGCTGCCGGACCCGTGCCTTCCAGCGCCCATAATTCGGTGGCGCCGCTGCTAATCACCGCTTCAGCAGATAAACTTCGGTAATAACCAATGCTGGTTTTATTGGCGGCTGCGGCCGGACTCGTGCTGGAGGTATCCACTGCCACCAGCAGATCGTCGGCAGCCAGAGCATAAATAATATCGGTAAGCGTGCCGCCGGCACTGGCAATTTTTGTGTCGTTGGCGGCACTATACAGCGGCTGGCAAAATAATATTATGCCTAGCAGCAGTTTGGGCAGAACACGTAATAGTGGGCTTAACATCATTGGATTAGCTCATTAAAAAAACCGCATTAGATATTAATGCGAACAATTTCTATTTGCAATTGGTTGTTGTTGCAGCTTAACCGGTAACTAAAGCGAGCGGGCTCTTCGCACACCGCCCGCTTTTCCCAGCGTCTGTTTTGTAACAGGCCGCAAGATACCGGGGTTAAAATTGCAAACGGGTCGTTATGCTGATATTGCGCCCTGGCTGAGTATAGGCGCGTAAGTCGCTGTCTACCGCATGACCGGCAATGCTGTTATAACGCACATAGTCTTTATCCAGCAGGTTATTAACCGCCAGATTAAGCTGCCAGGCAGCAGTTAATTGATAGCTGTTTAACCAATCCAGCGTAACAAAACCTGGACTTTGTCTGGCTCCTTCGTTGACTTTCGTCATCCGTTTTGCCCAGCTTGCCATCAGCTGAGACTGCAGCTTTTCGCCGCCAAAACTGATGCCGGTACTGCCTGAAAGTGGACTGATAGAGGTAATGTAGGCTTGGGTTTGATCGTTCTTGCCATCCTGATAGGACACCGCTGCCAGCAGACTCCACTGGTCACTAATCGCATAATCCAGACTTAACTCCGCGCCTTTAATTGTCACTTTATCCACGTTTTGGTAGTGGAAGGTATCGTGTTGATACTGAAACTGTCCTTGGGCGTTTAGTACCGTTTTGCTGTCAATCAGTGCGGTTTCTAAGAAGTCGGTAAAGCGGTTATAAAATACTGCTGAGCTAAAGCTAAGCTGGTTTAGCTGGCCGCGCAGACCCAACTCATAAGTGTGACTGGTCTCCGGCTTTAAATCGGTATTCGGCACCAGTGTGTAGCGATAAGTTGAGGTTGGTTGTAAATCGTGTTCAATATAGGCCAGATCATAGGCGGGTACTTTAAAACCCTGACCATACTGCGCGTAAAGGTTTAGCGTGTCGGTCAACTGATACAGGCTACCTAAGTTTAACGAGATCTTATCATCGCTGATTTTCTCAAAGGCGGTACCATCCAGCTTTAATGCGCCGTTAGGATCCATCGCAAAGCGGTCGTAACGTACGCCTGGCGTTAGCCGCCAACGGCCGTCTGCCAGCTTGATGGTATCGTTCAGGTACAAGCCATAGCGGGCGATATCATTCTTCGGAAATTTATTGGTCAGCAGATCCCGCAGCGGCTCCGTTACCCCCTCTGCGGTACGATATTCATACTGGCTACGTTGAGTATCGGTTTTCTCAAGATCCAGTCCATAGGCCAGGGCGTGCCGGGAGTTTAGTGTCTTAGCGGCGCTTAGCAACACGCCCTGAGTATTTTGCTCATATAAATTGTTTTGCCACATATGGCGGATTTGAAACAGATTAAATCTTGGGGCATTGATGTCCAGCTTGGCATATTCCAAATCCGTTTGTTTGCTCTTGTTGCTATACAGACTGAGATCTAAATAGTTATACAGTGCCGTATCGGCTTCAGAGCGGTAATGTAAGCGTAATGCCTGGGTTTTCTTGTTACTTTCATTCGATTCTGCCGCAATCTGATAACCAAATTGGGTCAGGCTGCGGAAGTAAGCGAGTAGGCCATTAGCCCGATCGCCGGACGCGTCCTGCTGGTAAAAGTCGATGCTAAAACCTAAGCTGTCAGTGCTATTGAGTTGGTAAATAGCTTTGTAAAGCATGCTATCTGAGTCGATAGTAAAGGGCTCTAAGTTACTGGCATGGTTTTGTTGCTCTTCGCCCCGCCGCAAGGTGCCACTGAGCATGTGGCTGAAGTGGTTACCAATTCGTTGGGCCAGTGTAGTACCGCCATGATATTGGCTGGAGAGATCAGCATAGCCAAGACTGACATTACCACCGAATTCGGCCTGTTCTGTCAGATAATCTACCGGGTCTTTTGTTGTAAATACTACTATACCGGCAAGTGCATCAGACCCATATAGCGAAGAGTTCGCCCCTTTAGCCACCTCGACTTGTTTTAGCGTAGAGGTATCCAGAAAGCCACGACCAATAATATCGTTCAGGCCGTTAGCACCATAACCTTCGTTAATGCGCATCCCATCTTTAATTATTAATACCCGATTACCGCCCATGCCCCGGACCAAAAAGTTCTGCGCGCCCCCAACACTACCGGTGACCTGGATGGAAGGGTCATAGCGGAATAACTGACTGTAATCGTTAACTTGTTGTAGTTCGAGCTCATCGGCCGTTTGAATCGAGATACTGCCCGCAACATCTTGCAGCGGTTGTTCAATCCGACTGCCACTGACGACCATAACTTCTATCGCTGCAGCTTCTGCGGCGTGGTCAGCCAGAGTAAGTGGGCTAAAGGTAACGGCAATAGCGCTGGCCAGCAGGCTAAGGCGAGGGGTAAACATAGCAGGCTCCTGTTAGTTAAAAACAGCGGCATGCTATGATCTTTAAATGCGATAGTCAATGATAATAATTATCATTTACATACTGGTGGTGGGCGTCGCTGAGCTGATTGTTGGCTTACTCGTCAAAATCGTCTGTTTTCGTGTGTGGTAGTGGTGTTTTACTGGAGTCCTGCAGCAGTTGCTCCAGCTCTGCAATTTCATATTTATCCAGTAAGCGCCACTGGCCGGTTTTTAACTCTGCCAGCCGTACGTGCATAATACGGGTGCGTTTTAGCTTTACCACTTCGTAACCGAGAAATTCAGCCATGCGCCGGATCTGCCGGTTTAAGCCCTGAGTCAGAATAATATTAAAGGTATTACGCGACACCTGCCTGACTTTACAGGGCAGGGTAACAGTATCCAGAATGGGCACGCCCTGGCTCATGCGTTTAATAAATTGTTCAGTAATAGGTTTATTTACCGTGACCACGTACTCTTTTTCGTGTGCATTACCGGCGCGCAGAATTTTATTGACGATATCGCCGTCGTTGGTCAGAAAAATCAGGCCTTCAGAGGGTTTATCCAGCCGGCCAATCGGGAAAATCCGCTCCGGATATTTTAAGGCATCGACAATATTACCGGCGACTTTACGCTCGGTGGTGCAGGTTATGCCTACCGGCTTATGATAGGCAATATAGACGCGCTGCGGTTTGGCTTTAAGCGGTTTACCTTCAACCAGTACCTTGTCAGTTGCCGCGACCTTAACCCCCATGCCTGCGATCTGGTCATTGACGCTGACTTTGCCGGCGGCAATCAGGGCATCGGCCTCGCGCCGTGAACAATAACCGGTATCACTGATAAACTTATTTAAACGGGTAAGACTCTGCTCAGACATGGCTCTCGGTATTGGCTTAATAGATTGGCAAGGTGCACAGTGTAAGGGGCGGCGCCCGGCAGAGCAAGGTTTTGCCGCTGCGCTGCGAATAGCGCTTGGGTTATCGGTCAGGTTACGGCTAAAATACGCGCAACTAACAGGGAACTGGCATGACATTACCAATTAATCACACCCTGCCTGGCGCCAGCCGCCTGGTACTGGGCTGTATGGGGCTCGGCGGTGGCTGGAATAACACCCCGCTAACACAGCAAGATGAACAGCAAGCCTTTGCACTGATTGAAGCGGCGCTTGACTGCGGTATTAACGTATTTGACCATGCCGATATCTACACCTTTGGCAAAGCGGAAGCGGTATTTGGCCGCTATCTGCAAGCCTTTCCGGCACAGCGGCAGCATTTATTACTGCAGTCAAAATGCGGTATTAAACTTGGCAACGAGCAACAGCCCGGCCATTACGATCTGAGTAAAACCGCTATCCTGGCCGCGGTGGAGCAAAGTCTCGAACGGCTAAATACTGACTATCTCGATCTGTTACTGTTGCACCGGCCGGATCCGCTTATGGAGCCTGACGAGATTGCTGCTGCTTTTGAGCAGTTACAACAGCAAGGAAAGGTGCGTCACTTTGGTGTATCGAATATGGGCTGGCCGCAGCTGCAGCTGCTACAACGCAGCCTGACGGTGCCATTAGTGATTAATCAGCTGGAGATGAGTCTGTATCGTCATCACTGGCTGGAAGAGAGCCTGCTGACCGGCATGCCAGAGGGCGCGGGCTGTCATTTTGGCTATGGCACCCTCGAGTATTGCCAGCGCGAGCAAATTCAGCTGCAAAGTTGGGGCAGCCTGGCTCAAGGTCGTTATTTTAGTGCCCGCGCTGATGAAACCGCGGCTGAGCAGGCGACACGTCAGCTAGTGGCTAAGTTGGCCGCGGAGTATCAGAGCACGCCGGAAGCGATAGTGCTGGCGTGGCTGTTACGGCATCCGGCCAGGATCCAGCCGGTGCTGGGCACCAGCCAGCCGGCACGCTTAGCCGCAGCGGTGCGCGCAGAACAGCTTAACCTGAGTCGGATCCACTGGTATCAACTCTATATTGCGGCCCGCGGCGGCGCCTTGCCCTAAATCCGGAGTCTATGCGATGCAGTTATGGCAGAAACTACTCTTGGTGTCATTATCAGGCATGCTGCTATGGCTTACCTGCCCGACAGTACAGGCCGCAACCGAGGTTAAACCGTTTTCTCAGCTACACCAGCGGATCTGGAATACGGAGCATGGCCTGCCACAGGTGTCTGTCGTGGCTATCACTCAGGATCAGCAAGGCTATATGTGGCTGGCTACCGAAGGCGGGCTGGCCCGCTTTGATGGCAACCGTTTTCAGGTATTTAATGCCAGCCACTCGCCACTGTTTCGCAATCCGTTATTACGTAACCTGCACACTACTGCTGGCGGTGACTTACTGATTGGCAGCTCTGATAAACTTATCCGTTACCGTCAGCAGCAGTTTACCGAACTCACCCTAAATGGCCAAAGTGTTGGCAGTGTCGAGGCCATTGCCGAAACAGCTTCTGGCCGGGTCTTTATTGCTGCCGAGCAGCTACTGCTGCTGGAACAGGGGCAGCTGAGCGTATTGGCGGTGCCTCCGCGGCCGGTATCCAGTTTATTGGTAGACGGTGAGCAGTTATGGATAGCGGGCCCTGGCTATCTGGCGCTTTGGACTGAGCAGGGTTGGCAGGAGCGTTATCAGCACCCTGAGTCGGGTTGGTTAGTGACCCGGATGCTGACCGATGGTGAAGGCATTCTGCTCGCCACCCCTCAAGGCTTGTGGCGCTATGCTGATGGTAAGGTAAGTCTGACACAGCATCAGGTACAGGATGAGGTGTTACTACTGTTCCGGCAACAACAACAACTGTGGGTGGCAACCTATCATGAACTGCTACAGTTCCATGGCGAGCAGCTCATCTCCCGTACTGATTTACGGCAACTGCCGAATATTGGCTGGCTGGTCAGTGCCTATCAGAGCCGGGATGGTTTCTTATGGTTTGGTAGCAAAACGCATGGCTTGCTGCGCTTTCGCTCGGATGCTACAACTAACTATCAGGTTGATCCCGCCAGCTCAGATCCCTATGTCTGGGCGCTCTGGCCTACAGAGCATGAGTTATTGGTCGGCCACAATGGTGGCCTGGCTGGCTTTGACGGGCAGAGGTTTGAGCGCAAAATTGCCCCGGAGCGGCTATCACACCCAGTCGTATACTCACTGTACCGACAGGCCGATGGTACCTTGTGGGCCGGTACCCGCCGCGGCTTAAACCGTATCAGTGCCGATTACCAGCAGGTACAGCGTTATCCGACGCTGGATCATATTCAAATCAACGGCATTGTGGAGCGTAGCGACGGCAGCATCTGGATTGCCAGCTTTGATGGCCTGTACCGTTTGCTGCCGGGCAGCGATGCCCCCGAATTGATGACAGAGCAGCTCGGACTGCCACTGGGGCGGTTTCGGGTGATCCTGCGCGACAGTCAGGACCGGCTGTGGCTGGGGACGCCACGCGGTGCCTATGTCTGGGATGGTGAGCAAGTGACTGCTATCGAGGATCCGTTACTGCGCGATGTTTATATCAGCTATATCACAGAACTGAGTGACGGCCGGATAGTACTGGGGACCTTGCAGCATGGTTTTGCCATTGAGGACCCGCAGGGCGGCTGGCAGAAAGTCCTGCCCCAGCAAGGTCTGCCCAATCCGGATGTGATTTATCTGGCGGAAACCGATAAAGGCTTAGTGATTTCAAACTTTAACGGTGTCTATCGCCTGGCCTCAGAACTGCTGACCGGCGGTGAGCTTGTCGCCAGCATTATTATTGATGATATTGGTCCTGAGGCCGGAGTCGACGGCTTACGTTGTTGTAATGGCGCCGGTAACAGCAAGGGTGCTAAATGGCGGCGGGGGATCTACCTGCCCAGCCTGAAAGGACTGGTAGCCATTGAACTGGATGCGCTGACGGAGCAACGTCCGGTACCTGAGGTACTGATTGAACAATTGCTTGCCGAGCAGCTGTACTATCCTTCGGAGCAGACAATCAAGCTGGGTGCGGCGCAGCGGGATCTGGAGATCCAGTTTACGGCACCGGCATATTACCGGCCGCGAACCCTGATGTTCCGCTACCGCTTACTCGGTTATGAACAGGATTGGACAGAGGTCAGTGATCGACGCCAGGCCTTTTATACCAACCTACCGCCGGGTGAGCTGATATTTGAAGTTCAGGCGCGGTTTCGCGGTGAGGGCGAGTGGAGTAAGGTGGTTCGTCAACCTGTGAGTATTCAGGCGCACTGGTACGAGCAATACTGGTTTTATGCCCTGTTACTGCTGTTGTTACTAAGTGGATTATTTGTATTACATCGCTACCGTTTAAATCATCTGGCCAGACAGCAATCTAAACTGGAGCTGATGGTCAGCGAACGCACACGGGAGCTGAATAACGCCAACCAGCAGTTGGAACTGCTTAATCAGCGCTTACAGCTGCTCAGTGTTACCGATGCACTCACCGGTTTGCATAACCGGCACTACTTGCAGCAGATGCTGGATGCGATACTGGCGCGTGCCCGCCGTCAGCAGAAGCCGCTGTTATGTGTATTGCTGGATTTGGATAATTTTAAAAAGGTTAATGATCTGCTGGGGCATCAGGCCGGTGATGCGGTACTGCGGCAAATGGCGGCGCTGTTAAAACGTCTGCTTAGGCAATCGGATCATCTGATCCGCTGGGGCGGTGAAGAGTTTTTAATTATTCAGGAGCAGCAGGACGACCCCATCGCCTTTTTAAACCGCTTGCTGCAGGCAGTGGCCGATGAACCCTGGGTCATTGCCTCGGAATTGCCGTTTAAGCTTAGTTGCTCAGTGGGGGCGGTGCAGTACCCGTTACCGGATAATAGTGGCTGGAGTTGGACCCAGGCGCTGGCGCTGGCCGATAAAGCCCTGTATCAGGTGAAAAGCCAGGGCAAGGCGGGTTGGTTAATGCTGAGGCCGCAGGCTAAAGCTCTGAATGCCGGTGATTGGCTGCAGCGCGAAGTTGCGCAAATGTTACAGTCAGGCGCCTTTAGCGCTATTGCCAGCGCCGATATCAGTGAGCGTCTGACCCAGCAACAGACTGAGCAGGTATAAAATAAAACGGGCGCCTGCTGGCGCCCGTGCTGAACTTAGCTATCGGGGTAGTTTACATATTCGGATAGTTAGGACC
>DAIOUM010000003.1:29230-41592 GCA_036759505.1 Alishewanella sp.
GCGGTATGATTGCCTTTAATCTTGGCAAAGTTCAGGGTGCCGGCATCACAGCCAATTAATAAACCACCATTAAAACTCATTTTCGGCAGGCTGTTCAGGCCACCTTTGGCAATAGCGCGGGCACCATAGGACACGCGCTTACCGCCTTTTAAATATTGTTTTAGTGTCGGATGCTGCTTATAGCGCTGAAACTCTTCAAAGGGGTTCAGGTAAGGGTTGCTGTAGTTCAGGTCAATAATTAAACCGACCACGACCTGCTGACCTTCAGCATGATACAGATAGCCACCGCCGCTGGCATCGCTCAGCGGCCAACCAGCAGAGTGCACCACCAAACCGGCATGATGCTGTTCGGCGGGCACATCCCAGATTTCTTTAAAGCCAATCGCATAATGCTGCGGCGACTTGCCGTCATCCAGCGCAAAGTGTTTAATCAGTTGCTTACCCAGATGGCCGCGGCAGCCTTCGGCAAACAGGGTGTATTTGGCCAGTAATGCCATGCCGGGGGTATAGCTGTCTTTGGGTTGGCCTTCGCGATCCAGGCCCATATCACCAATCAGAATACCTTTGACCGTGTTATCTTCCAGTACCAGCTCACTGGCGGCAAAGCCCGGGAAAATCTCTACACCAAGCGCTTCGGCTTGCTCCGCCAGCCAGCGGCACAGGTTAGCCGCTGAGATAATATAGTTACCGCTATTATGCATGGTCTTGGGTACGGCAAAGCCCGGTAGCTTGCGCGCATTCTGCTCATCACTAAACAAATAGATATCATCATGGGTGACCGGGGTATTAAGCGGTGCGCCGCGCTCTGCCCAATCCGGGAACAGTTCGTTCAGCGCGCGTGGCTCAAAGACGGCACCGGATAAAATATGGGCGCCGACTTCAGAACCTTTTTCTACCACACAAACACTGATTTCCTGGCCTGCGCTTTCGGCCTGTTGCTTTAAACGAATAGCAGCCGACAGACCCGCCGGGCCTGCGCCAACGATGACTACATCGTATTCCATTGCTTCTCTTTCCACCGGGTTACCTCTCTTGCGTTGGCAGGTTGGGCTGTGTTTATTGTAGAGTATGCCTGAGCTTAGCCACAGCCGCCTGTTTTGTGGATGCTATTGTTTACAGAATTTTTTATAAACATGGGAATTTATTGAGGATAGCAGGATATTGCAGGTTGACGTTAACGTCAACAGGAAGTAGATTGTCGGCCATGCTCAAATTTATTAGTTTACCTGCACGTAAAGCAGCCCGGGCAAGGGTTGTCGCATTCAGATGAGGCCATTATGAAGATACTAGTTCCGGTAAAACGGGTTATCGATTACAACGTTAAGGTTCGGGTTAAACCGGATAACAGTGGTGTGGATCTGGCGAACGTGAAGATGGCGTTAAACCCATTCTGCGAAATTGCGGTGGAAGAAGCCGTGCGTTTAAAAGAAGCCGGTGTCGCTACTGAGGTCGTGGTGGTCACTATCGGGAATAAAGCCGCACAAGAACAGCTGCGTACTGCGCTGGCGCTGGGTGCCGATCGTGCGCTGCAGCTGGAGACTGAACTGAACCTGGATTCACTACAAGTGGCCAAGTTACTGGCCAAGGTGGTCGCAGAAGAGCAGCCACAGCTGGTGATTATGGGTAAGCAAGCCATCGATTCGGATAATAACCAAACGGCACAGATGCTGGCTGCTTTAACTGGTATGGGGCAGGGTACGTTCGCTTCGAAAGTGGTAGTAGCAGACGGTAAGGTGCAGGTGACCCGTGAAATTGACGGTGGTCTGCAAACGGTTGCCTTGACACTGCCGGCCGTGGTATCGACTGATCTGCGTTTAAATGAGCCGCGCTATGCCTCCTTACCGAATATTATGAAAGCGAAGAAAAAGCCGCTGGATGTCAAAGCCGCCGATAGCCTGGGTGTGGCACTGGAAAGTAAGGTCAATACGCTGAAAGTGACGACACCACCAAGCCGTCAGGCTGGGGTGAAGGTAGAAAGCGTCGCCGAATTGGTAGCCAAGTTAAAAGATGAAGCAAAGGTGATCTGATGAGCATTCTGGTAATAGCTGAACATAACAATAGTGCGCTGAAAGCGGATACCTTTAAAACCGTACAGGCTGCCAGTCAGCTTGGTGGTGAAATCCATGTGCTGGTTGCTGGTCAGGCGTGTCAGGCTGCGGCAGCTGAAGCCGCAAGCATTGCCGGTGTCAGCAAGGTATTGCTGGCCGATGCCGCGCCTTATGCGCATCAACTGGCAGAAAACGTTGCTGCTTTAGTGGCAGAGTTAGGTGCCGGTTATAGTCATATTCTGGCTGCCGCCACCACCGGTGGTAAGAATATGTTGCCACGGGTGGCAGCACTGTTAGATGTGGCGCAAATTTCTGACATTATCGCCATTGAAAGTGCTGATACCTTTGTGCGGCCAATCTATGCCGGTAATGCGATTGCTACGGTGCAGTCGGCTGATGCCATTAAAGTATTAACAGTTCGTAGTGCGGCCTTTGCTGCGGCTGCTACCGGCAATAACGCGCCTATTGAAACCGTTTCTGTGGTTAAAGATTTAGGCGTATCCAGCTTTGTTGCCGAAGAGCTGACCAAATCAGAGCGGCCGGAGCTGACGGCCGCCCGGGTGATTATCTCCGGTGGTCGGGGCATGCAAAATGGCGAAAACTTTGCGCTGTTAAATGGGATTGCCGATAAGCTGAACGCTGCCATTGGTGCCTCGCGCGCTGCGGTCGATGCCGGCTTTGTGCCAAACGATATGCAAGTCGGTCAGACCGGTAAAATTGTGGCGCCTGATCTGTACATTGCCGTCGGTATTTCTGGCGCTATCCAGCATCTGGCTGGGATGAAAGACTCAAAAGTGATCGTCGCTATCAACAAAGATCCGGAAGCACCGATTTTCCAGGTTGCCGATTATGGTCTGGTCGGCGATCTCTTTACGGTATTACCGGAGTTAGAAGCTGCGCTCTGAGCCGGTAAAACCTGATGCCCAACTAAGCCAGCCTCGCCGCTGGCTTTTTTTATGCCGCAAACTTAGTATATCAATGTACTTCAGGGAGAAACCTTATGCCACCTGTGATCCGCCATGCCGAGCCAGCCGATTTAGCCGCTGTCAAAGCCATCTATGACCAAGCCAGCGTCTATGCCAATACGTTGCAGCTGCCGTTTCAACCGCAAGCGAAGTGGCAGAGTCTGTTTGAGCCACAGCCGGGTTTCTATAATCTGGTGGCTGAGCTCGATGGCCAGGTAGTGGGGCAGCTCGGGTTACAGGTGATGCAAAATCCGCGGCGACGGCATGTGGCGGAAATCGGCATGGGCGTAGCTGAGCCGTTTCAGGGGCAGGGTATTGGTTCGGCCTTGTTACGTGCCGCGCTGGATTTAGCCGATAACTGGTTGGCCCTGCGCCGGGTGGAGCTGCTGGTATACAGCAGTAACGAGTCAGCCATTGCACTGTATGAACGTTTTGGCTTTGAAGTTGAGGCTGAACTGGCCGATTATGCCTATCAATACGGCAACTATATCAGTGCGCTGGTGATGTCGCGGCTGCGAAATACGGCTTAAGGGCAATAAAAAACCGCCGGTGGGCGGTTTTTTTTATTCAGAGCCAGTAGTTAGTTCTGCTCGCTGTTTTTCTTGCACTGCACGGTGTCTTCACACTCACCGTACATATACAAACTGTGGTGAGTCAGTTTGATACCATGCTGTTTGGCAATCGCCAGTTGGCGCTGCTCGATGGTGTCGTCTTCAAACTCAACCACCTTGCCGCATTTTAAGCAAACTAAGTGGTCGTGGTGGTTAGCGCCGGCCAGCTCGAATACTGACTTACCGCCTTCGAAATGGTGGCGGGTTAAAATGCCGGCATCATCAAACTGGTTTAGTACCCGGTATACGGTCGCCAGGCCGATATCCTCACCGATGTCCAGTAATAGCTTATATACATCTTCGGCACTGATATGCTGGTTTTTCGGATCCTGCAGGATTTCCAGGATCTTTACCCGGGGCAGTGTGACCTTTAAGCCAGCCTTACGTAACTCGGTATTATGATCGTTCATAGCAACTCTTATCTAAACGTGAACTTACAGGGATTATAAAGAGATTAGTTTTATATTCAATTGCTTTATCCCTTTTCTATTTTTAGTTGTACATATAGCCGCTTACAGCTTGGTTTTACGCCTGTTTCGTTGAGGGCGCTGCTGCGGATTTGTCGTGATAGGCGTAACCAAACTTGCTGAAATCGAAAAGCCGGGTAGAATGCACTCCACAGGTCATACCAGAGAGTGATTTATGCGTTGGGCATTTAAACCGGGCGTGATGCGCCATTTACTGAATTTCTGGCCACCGTTTTTTTTCAGTGGCATTAAGGTAGCGGAGCTGAGCAGCGACTACCGCTATTGCCGGGTCGAGCTGAAATCACGGCCCTGGACCCGCAATATTAATAGTAGCCAGTTTGGTGGTTCGATGTTTGCGATGACCGATCCGATTTATCCATTACTGCTAATGGGCGCCCTGGGCAAAGAATATCTGGTGTGGGACAAGCAGGCCGATATTAACTATATCAAACCGGGTTATAGCCGTTTAACCGCTGAGTTCTGGCTGTCGGATGAGATGGTGGAGCAGGTTAAACGTGAGACCGACGGCGGCGAGAAGTTTTTTCCGCAGTTTCTGGTGCATATTAAAGATGCTAATAACCAGGTGGTATGCGAAGTCAATCGCACTGTCTATATCCGGAAAAAGCCAAAGTACCGCGCAACCGAGTCAGCAACTAAGGCGTAAAAAAAGCCGGCGAACCGGCTTTTTCTGCTGTGAGCTGCTGCTACAAAGGTAGCTTACAGTTTGGCAAATTCCGCCAGGCTCATTTCATCATAAATCTGCTTACACCATTGCTTAACCCGTTGCTCGGTCAGCTCCGGCTGGCGATCTTCATCAATACCCAGGCCAATAAAGTGGTTGTCATCGACCAGTGCTTTTGAGGCAACAAAGTTGTAGCCGGCAGTTGGCCAGTGGCCGACAATAATGGCGCCTTTCGGCTCGATAATATCGCGCAGGGTGCCCATCGCATCCAGGAAGTACTCAGCGTAATCTTCCTGATCGCCACAGCCGAAAATCGCGACCAGCTTGTTATTAAAGTCGATATTTTCTAATTCCGGGAAGAAATCATCCCAGTCGCATTGCGCTTCGCCGTAGTACCAGGTTGGGATCCCGAGCAGCAGCAGATCGAAGCTTGCAATATCTTCTTTGCTGCTTTTCGCGATATCACGAATATCGATTAAGTTTTTACCCAGCTCTTTCTGGATCATTTTGGCGATATGTTCGGTGTTACCGGTATCGCTACCAAAAAAAATACCCACTGTTGCCATAGTTAACGCCTTCTTACCTGGCCAAAGCCTGTTCTAACAGATGTTCAATAAAATTACTGCGTGTCATCTTGGCCAAAGCCGCTGCCTGATCGAGTTTGTCACACAGCTGCTCTGACACCTTACATTCGATACGCTTTAACCCCTTTACGCGATCGCGCTTGATTTGGTTGCGCTTGTTCAGTTTTAACTGTTCTTCCCGCGGCAGGGGGTTGGTTTTTGGTCTGCCGGGGCGCTTGTCCAGCGCAAATAAATCAATGGTGGTGCGATCGGTGGCTATTTTCGCCATGACGTCGCCTCTTATTCGAAAAAATACTGCATTACACTTTTCACGATAAAGACCAGCGGTGATAAAAATAGCACCAGCCAGACAAAAAATTGCCCCATTTTCGGTGCCTGACTTTTCTTCAGTACATCCCGGATCGCCAGTACGATAAAGATGTACAGGGCACCTAAACCCAGCCATAAGCCAATGCTTTCAAACTGCTCTACATTCATGCGTATTGGTCGTCCCGAAAAAAGTGCGCGCACTATAGCACAATTGGCCCGCCTTTTTCTGCGCTAGCTCAATAAAAAATCGCGCACAATTTTATTAAAAGCAGCAGGTTTCTCAGCATGTAACCAGTGGCCGGTGCCTTCGATCACCTTGGCCTGTGCCGCCGGAAAATGGGCCAGAATAGTGGGTCTGTGCTCCGCTAAGATGTAATCTGAGTTGCCGCCTTTGATAAAGAGTGTCGGGCCGTCAAACACGCCCTCTGCCACTGGTGCACCAATTAACGCCTGATAATGCGTACTTAAGGCAGCAAGATTAAAACGCCAGCGAAAGCCGGTCTCGGTTTTATCCAGACTTTTTAATAAAAACTGCCGCACGCCGGCTTCCTTTATATAGGCCGCCAGCAGCTGATCGGCTTCGGCCCGGCTGCTTAGGGTACTTAAATCAAGGCTATTCAGCCCGGCGAAGATACTGTTATGCCGCGGCGGATAACCGACCGGGGCGATATCGGCCAGAATTAGGCGCTGTGGTTTCGTCGTGTTTTGCAGCGCAAATTGCATGGCAATTTTGCCACCCATTGAATGGCCAAGCAGTGCAAAGGGCGTTAGTGCCAGACTGTCCAGCGTTTCTGCCAGATCAGCGGCCAGTAACGGATAACTCATGTCGCTACTCTGTGGCGAACGGCCATGGTTACGCACATCGATATTCAGTACCTGAAATTCATCCTGTAAGGCGCGGGCAATGACACCCAGATTTTCAAAGCTGCCGAACAGGCCGTGGATCAGCACCACCAGCGGCCCCTGACCGCTGAGTTGATAATTTAGCATCATAACCGCTACTCTTTTGGCTGATAGACTGATTGCATTAGCGGGCTATTCTAGCAAAACATCGGCCCTGCGTCAGGCGCCGGCGGAAACTCGCATCTTTTGCTGCTTTGGGTATATAATCAGGCCAATTTGAGGTAACGGATTAACACTATGAAAACCATTGAAATTGACGACGATCTTTATCAGTTTATCGCGGGGCAGACCCAGCGTATCGGCGAAAGTGCCTCAGATATCCTGCGTCGTTTATTACCTGGCGCGCCGTTGAAAGCCGGTGTGACAGCGTCAGCCGCCGCCGTCAGCGCTGAGCCCGCAGCGGCAGCCCAGACCGAGCCAGTGACCAGCGCCAAAGCCGGCAATATTTTTGATCTGGTGACACCACAGGATTTACAAACCGAGCAGAATATCGTTGGCCGCTTTTTATACCTGCTCTCGGTTTTGGCGCGGGTGCACAAAAAAGATTTTGCCAAGGTGCTGGAGATTAAAGGTCGTAACCGGCTGTATTTTGGTACCTCGGCCGAGGCGTTAAACGAAGCGGGCAGCAGCACTAACCCGAAGCAAATTCCTAATACTAACTTCTGGGTGATCACCAATTCTAATACCACCCGGAAAAAAATGATGTTAACTGAAACTGCCATCAAACTTGGCTATAGTGCTGAAGATGCTGAGCGTATCCGCGACTTACTCTGATTAACTGAATTACGCAAAAAAGGAAGTGCCCATGTCATTACATCCGCTGGCAGGTCAGCCGGTTCCAAACGAACTTATTCCGAATATCTGCCGGTTGATGACGGCTTACTATGTACTGGAGCCCGATGTACACCAACATCCGGAGCATAAAGTCAGTTTTGGTACCTCCGGCCATCGCGGCAGCGCCTTGCAGCACACCTTTAACGAGCCGCACGTACTGGCTGTTTGTCAGGCGATTGCCGAGTATCGGAAAAAGCAGGGCATTACCGGGCCATTATTTTTGGGTAAAGATACTCATGCCTTGTCAGAAGCGGCTTTTGCCAGCGCACTGGAAGTACTGATTGCCAATAAAATTCAGGTCTGCATCCAGAAAGATTTAGGCTATACCCCGACACCCGTCATTTCCCACGCTATCCTGACCCACAACGACGGTGAAAGCAGCCAACTGGCCGACGGTATCGTGATTACGCCTTCGCATAATCCACCGGAAGACGGCGGTATTAAATACAACCCGCCGCACGGTGGTCCGGCGGATACCGATGTCACCGATTGGATTGAAAAGCGCGCCAACGAGCTGTTAGCTAAAGATCTGGAAGGCGTACGGATGATGCCTTATGCACTGGCGATTCAGTCCGGCTATTGCCAGCACATTGATTATATTCAGCATTATGTTGATGACTTAGAAAACGTGATTGATATGGCGGCCATTGCTAAAGCCGGCATCCGTATTGCCGTCGATCCGATGGGCGGTTCGGGTATTGCGTACTGGCCGCGCATCGCTGAGCGCTATGGCCTGAATATCACCGTGGTCAATAATAAGGTGGATCCGTCTTTTAGTTTTATGTCGCTGGATAAAGACGGCAAAATCCGCATGGATTGCTCGTCAGCGCACGCAATGGCCGGTTTAATACAACTGAAAGATCAATTTGATATTGCCATTGGCAATGATCCGGATTTTGACCGCCATGGCATTGTGACCCGCAGTGGCGGTCTGATGAACCCGAATCATTATCTGGCCGTTGCTATTAATTATCTGCTCGCCAATCGCCCGCAGTGGGGCGCTGAGCTGGCTATTGGTAAAACCCTGGTCTCCAGTGCGCTGATTGACCGTGTGGTTGCGGCGCAGGGCCGGGTGCTAAGCGAAGTGCCGGTCGGCTTTAAATGGTTTGTCGATGGTTTACATAAAGGCGAGATCGCCTTTGGTGGCGAAGAAAGTGCCGGCGCCAGCTTCCTGCGCCACAATGGTACTGTTTGGTCGACCGATAAAGATGGCTTTATTCTGGGCTTACTGGCCGCGGAAATGCTGGCAAAAACCGGTGTTGATCCCTATCTGCAGTATCAGGCGTTAACACGTAAGCTGGGTTCACCGCTGTATCGTCGTCTGGATGCACCGGCGTCTGCGGCCCAGAAAGCCGCGCTGAAAAATCTGGATGTCAGCAGTGTTAAGGCTACCAGCTTAGCCGGCGATCCTATTACGGCAGTACTGACCAAGGCGCCCGGTAATAATGCCGGCATCGGCGGTGTTAAAGTTGTTACCAAAAACGGTTGGTTTGCTGCTCGTCCGTCTGGCACAGAAAATGCCTATAAAATTTATCTGGAGAGCTTTGTCGATCAGGCTCATCTGGAACAGTTAGAGCAGGACGCCAAGGCCTTTGTCGCGGCGGCTTTTGCCAATAGTTGAAGCTAAAACATCATTGATAGCAAGGGGTTAGCTACGGCTGGCCCCTTGGTTTCCTGCAGTGACCTGATGTTTAATTATGTAATTAACTTACGAAATGGCGGGTAGTCTTTGCCAAAAGTGCGATTTTGCGGTATTGTTTTTGTAATTTTTCTACAATTATAACTGTGTAACATCGCTGTCTGTGCGGAACACATTTGGGACTGGCAATGAAAAAGACCTCTACAGCTAAGGCAGCGAACGCTGCCAACACTGCCACTGAGCAGCTTAAAGAAAGTATTATCAAACACTTACACTCCACGCTTGGCACTGACGTTAATAAAGCCAGCCATCAGGCCTGGTGGCGCGCTACCTGCGCCGCGGTAAACGAGCAGGTTTTCGATGGTCTGCGCAATACCCAACGCACTCATTATGAGCAAGATACCCGGGCGCTGCACTATTTTAGCCTCGAGTACCTGATGGGCCGGATGTTCAGCAATAACCTGCATAACCTCGGTATTTATCAGAACGCCAAACAGGCACTGGCTGAGCTGGGGCTGGATATTGCCGATCTGGAGCAGCAGGAAGAGGATATGGCGCTGGGTAACGGCGGCCTGGGTCGTCTGGCAGCCTGCTTTATCGAATCACTGGCTACGTTAAATTACCCGGCCGTGGGTTATGGCATTCACTATGAAAACGGTCTGTTTCAGCAAAGCTTC
This sequence comes from Alishewanella sp., assembly GCA_036759505.1. Taxonomy (GTDB): domain Bacteria; phylum Pseudomonadota; class Gammaproteobacteria; order Enterobacterales; family Alteromonadaceae; genus Alishewanella. Next base: position 38,950 of record DAIOUM010000003.1, read on the forward strand.
CAGGATGGCCGGCAGATTGAGCGTCCGGATAGCTGGCGTGAGTACGGTAACCCGTGGGAAATTTGCCGCCCGGAATCGGTGCAGGAAATTGCCGTGTATGGCTATGTCGAAACCGTATTTGATTTACAGGGCCAGATGAAAAAAGTCTGGCACCCGGGCCGGATCATCAAGGGTGTGCCGTGGGATATTCCTATTGTTGGCTATGATGGCAGTGCGGTAAACGTATTGCGCTTGTGGGAAAGCCGCGCCTCTGATTTCTTTAACTGGGACGTGTTTAACTCCGGCGGTTATATTGATGCCGCACGGGAAAACGTGGAAGCGGAAAACATCTCTAAGGTACTGTACCCGAACGATGAGACCGATGCCGGTAAAGAGCTGCGTCTTATTCAGCAGTATTTCTTCTGCTCCTGCTCGTTAAAAGACATTATCCGCCGCTATAAGCGTCGCCATGGCGATGACTGGAGTCACTTTGGCAAGCAGGTGGTCATTCAACTAAACGATACCCACCCGGCGGTGGCGATCCCGGAGCTGATGCGGATTCTGGTTGACCGCGCTGAAATGGCCTGGGATGACGCCTGGGCGATTTGTCAGCAGGTATTTGCCTACACTAACCATACCTTATTGCCAGAAGCACTGGAGAAATGGCCACTGCGCTTATTTGAAAAAGTGCTGCCGCGGCATATCGAAATTATTTACGAAATTAACCGCCGCTTCCTGCTTGAGCAGGTAGAAATGCGCTGGCCGGGTGACGATGCGAAGAAGCGCAAGCTGTCGATTATCGAAGAAGGCCATGAGCAGATGGTGCGGATGGGGCATTTGTCTGTGGTGGGCTCCTTTAAGGTGAACGGGGTTGCAGAAATTCACTCCAAGCTGGTGAAATCCGATCTGTTCCCGGAAATGGTGGCGCTGTGGCCGGATAAATTTACTAACGTTACTAACGGTGTAACACCGCGGCGCTGGTTAAAAGCCTGTAACCCAAGGCTGGCTACCTTGCTGGATGCCAAGGTGGGTGACGATTGGCCAACGGATCTGAAAAAGCTGCATAAGCTGGCTGACTTTGCTAAGGATCCTGCATTGCAGGATAACTTTATGGCGATTAAGCAGCAGAACAAAGCCGATCTGGCGCGGGAAATTAAAAAGCTGACCCGGATTGAAGTGGATCCGGCGGCGCTGTTTGATGTGCAGATCAAACGCCTGCATGAATACAAACGGCAGCACCTGAACCTGCTGCATATCCTGGCGTTGTACCGGCGTATTCTGCAAAACCCGGATTACGATATGGTGCCACGGGTGTTCCTGTTTGGTGCTAAGGCGGCACCGGGCTATAAGCTGGCAAAAGAGATTATCTATGCGATTAACAAGGTCGCCGATAAGATCAACCACGATAAGCGGGTGAAAAACCGCATTAAAGTGGTGTTTATGCCAAACTACCGGGTGAGCTTAGCTGAGAAGATGATCCCGGCCGCGGATGTCTCGGAGCAGATCTCCACCGCCGGTAAAGAGGCCTCAGGTACCGGTAATATGAAGCTGGCGTTAAACGGTGCTATTACTGTCGGTACCCTGGATGGCGCCAATATTGAAATCGCTGAGGAAGTTGGCGCCGATAATATCGCGATCTTCGGTTTAACCGTTGATGAAGTAAAAGCCTTATATGAGAGCGGCTATAACAGTTACGATTATTACCATAATAATCCGGAGTTAAAAGCCATTCTGGACTGGCTGGAAACCGATTACTTTACGCCAGGTAAACCGGGCGAATTGGTGGCGATTAAACGCAGTTTACTGGAAGGCGGTGACCCTTATCTGGTGCTGGCCGACTTTGAATCCTACCTGGCTGCGCAGCAAAAAGTGGATACCTGGTACCGCGATAAGGCGCTGTGGGCAGAAAAGGCCATTCTGAATACCGCTTCAGTTGGTAAGTTTACCTCAGATCGTTCCATTGAAGATTATGTGGAGCGGGTGTGGCAGTTAAAGCCGTGCCGGATTAAAAACTAGTTTCTGCAAAGGTTTGAGCCAGTGGCGTGAACAGCTGACCACCGGCTACAAATCAGACTTTGTAAAAAGGCAGCGCTTCTGGCTGCCTTTTTTTATTGCAGCAGATGTTATATGCTGATTTTCAACCTTTTTCCCGGGCTGCAATATGGTGCGTGGTATTGTGATCAGCATGCTGTTGTTGTTGGCGGGCGCGAGCCTGGCAGCGGCACCCAGCCGTATTCAGTGGGCGATCAATGATGCGCCACCTTTCCATATTGTGGCGGGTCCTTATCAGAATAAAGGCATTTGCGATGCGTTGATTGCGGCGGTGCATCGCGCTTTACCGGGAGTGGAGGCCTCCGTTTGGGTGATGCCACAGCCGCGGATCGCACAGGCACTCGGTGATCAGATCAATCTGTGTTTTCCCTGTATGATTTTCCGCGGAGCGCACGACCAACTGGCCAATTTTACGCTACCCACTCACGTCTACGAGCCTTATCGCTTACTGAGCAAGCCTGATATGGCACTTGAGCTAAGTAGCCGTTTCGGCAGCCCGGTCGCCTTTGAACGCTTGTTGCAGCAGCGGCAATACCGTTTAGGCTATCCGGCGGGCCGCCGCTACGCCGAATTACAACCTTTGCTGGATCAGTATCCGCCTTTTCTGGCCCG
>DAIOUM010000003.1:41692-47298 GCA_036759505.1 Alishewanella sp.
GCTGCGGCTTACAGGGTAACATCCGGCTGCGTAGTTTGCCGTACAGCAGTTAACAGAGAAGTCATATGCCAGCACAACAACTTAAACAAGATGGTGATTTTTTAGCGCTAACCCTGGCAAACCCCGATGGGTTATCGCCGGCGCACTTTAGCCTCGACAATGGTACTCAGGTAGAAATCTGGGATACCGGGGTCATTTATTTTGAACCTGCCCAGTGTGGCCAGCAGGATATCGTACTCAGTTGTGGCGTACATGGTAATGAAACTGCACCGATAGAGATCTGCGCCGCACTGGTGCGGGATCTGTTGCTTGGTAAGCTACAGCTGAGCGAGCGGTTACTGGTATTATTTGGTAATCCGGCGGCGATTAATAACGGCACGCGGGAGATTGAAGAGAACTTAAACCGCTTGTTCTCCGGCCATCATAGCAAGGGCGCAGGGCTGATTAATGCCGAGCGGCGCCGGGCGCAGGCATTAGAAAATTATGTCAGCCGTTTTTATCAGCAGGCAGGCGCAGGCCGTGAGCGCGCGCTCTATGATCTGCATACCGCTATTCGCGGCTCGCGCTTTGAAAAATTTGCTGTTTGTCCATTCCTGCACGGTAAACCCTGGAAAAAAGCTCAATTTCAGTTACTGGCAGCCTGTGAAGTCAGCACGGTATTGCTGATGCAAACCCCGGCCAGTACCTTTAGTTATTATGCCTCTAATAGCCATGGTGCCGATGCCTTTACCGTCGAGCTGGGTAAGGTGCGTCCCTTTGGTGAAAACGATATGCGGCGCTTTGCCAAAGCCGAGCAGACGCTGCGGGCGCTGGTTAGCGGGACCTTGCCGCCGTTTAGCGAGTTCAGACAAGCCGATTTTCAGCTGTACGAGGTGTATCGCAGTATTAATAAGCAAACCCAGGATTTCAAACTGCATTTTGCCGATGATGTGGAAAATTTTACCAGTTATCCGCTGGGATCCTTGCTGGCAACGGATGGCGATTTGGAATACCGGGTCGAACGTGAAGGTGAGGCTATTATCTTCCCCAATGCTAAGGTGGCGATTGGGCAACGGGCGATGCTGATGGTGGTACCCAAAGATATCAGCGGCCAGTTGATTTAGTGGCGAAAAGCAGACACTGAGTAAATATAACCTGACAGCTTGGTCGCTGCTCAGGTTTTTTTATGCCCGCCGGCGGTTGCAATGCAGTTTACGTAAAGGTAAAGTTCGGCGCAAAAATTTAAGTTAAAACCGGAATGTCCGCGGTGTGATACCTGCGCCACGACGTGTCGGACGCGACTATAATCTATAAAAAACAACCAAGAGACTCCTTATGACTAATCCAAATAACGCCACCATTACCACGGTGCACCGCGCGGAGTTCACTGCCAGTGATGCGTTAAAAATACCTACCTTAAGGATCCTGCAAGACGATGGCAGTCTGTATGACGGGGCAACAGCGCCAGAGTTAGATAAAGACACCGCATTAAAGATGTACGACACCATGGTGTTTATCCGGGTGTTGGATGAGCGGATGCTGGCCGCACAGCGCCAGGGCCGGATCAGCTTCTATATGCAGTGTTTAGGGGAAGAAGCGACCACGGTCGGTAGTGCTGCCGCACTGAGCGATCAGGATATGATTATGGCGCAATACCGGGAGCAGGGCGCCTTGCGCTATCGCGGTTTTACGCTGGAACAATTTATGAACCAGTTGTTCTCGAATGAGAAAGATCTGGGTAAAGGCCGGCAAATGCCGGTGCATTATGGCTCAAACGCCATTAACTATATGACCATTTCGTCACCGCTGGGCACGCAAATTCCGCAGGCTTCAGGTTATGCCTATGCCCAGAAGCTGCGCGGCCTGGATGCGCTGACGCTGTGCTACTTCGGTGAAGGCGCCGCCTCTGAAGGTGACTTCCATGCCGGTTTAAATATGGCCGCGGTGCATAAGGCGCCGGTGCTGTTTTTCTGCCGCAATAACGGCTATGCCATTTCGACGCCGGCCAATGAGCAGTTTGTCGGTGACGGCATTGCCTGCCGCGCTGTCGGTTATGGTATGAAAGCCATTCGCGTGGACGGTGCTGATATTCTGGCGGTGTATCAGGCCACTAAAATGGCCCGTGACTATGCGCTGAAGCACAACGAGCCGGTATTACTGGAGTCGATGGCTTACCGCTTAGGTGCACACTCCTCATCAGATGACCCCAGCGGTTATCGCTCCAAAGAAGAAGAGGCGCTGTGGCGTAAAAACGATCCGATCGCGCGCTTTAAAGCCTGGTTGCTAAAGCAAGGCTGGCTGGATGAAGCCGCCGATAATGCCAAAACTGAGCAGCTGCGCGCCGATATCCTGGACGCATTAAAGGTAGCGGAAAAAGTCGCCAAGCCTGGTATTGAACACCTGATCTCTGATGTCTACGCTGAGCCTATCCCGGCTTTGCAACAACAACTGGATGAATTAAAAGCACATATCCGCAAATATCCGGATGCTTATCCTATTACTGCCGGGAGACTCGACTAATGGCAAAAATGAATATGTTACAGGCCATTAATAATGCCTTGGATCTGGCGATGGCCAAAGACGATGGTGTGGTCTGTTTTGGCGAAGACGTCGGCCATTTCGGCGGCGTGTTTCGTGCCACCAGCAAGCTGCAGGAAAAATATGGCAAGGCCCGCTGCTTTAATACGCCGCTGACTGAGCAGGGCATTGCCGGCTTTGCTAATGGTATGGCGGCGCAGGGAATGAAGCCGGTGGCTGAGATCCAGTTTGCTGACTATATCTTCCCGGCCTTTGACCAGATCGTCAACGAAACCGCCAAGTTCCGTTACCGCTCGGGTAATGAATTTAATGTTGGTGGCTTAGTATTCCGTACCCCTTATGGTGGCGGTATTGCCGGTGGTCATTACCACAGCCAGAGCCCGGAAGCCTATTTTGCCCATACGCCGGGCCTGAAAATTGTGGTACCGCGTGACCCTTATCAGGCCAAAGGTTTGCTGCTGGCGTCTATTGCCTGCCCGGATCCGGTGATTTTCTTTGAACCGAAGAAACTGTACCGTGCCTCTGTTGGCGAAGTACCGGAAGACTATTACGAGCTGCCCATCGGTAAGGCCGAAGTGCTGCAACAGGGTAAGGATGTAACCGTGCTGGCCTGGGGCGCGCAGATGGAAATCGTGCAAAAGGCGGTAGAAATGGCGGCCGAGCAGGGCGTATCGTGCGAAGTGATTGACCTGCGCAGTATTCTGCCATGGGATGCGGATACCGTTGCGGAATCAGTAAAGAAAACCGGTCGTCTGGTGATTAACCATGAAGCGCCGTTAACCGGTGGCTTTGCCGGTGAAATTGCCGCCACGATTCAGAAAATGTGTTTCCTGCATCTGGAAAGCCCGATCGAGCGGGTTTGTGGCTTAGATACACCATACCCGTTGGCTCTGGAAAAAGAATATGTGGCCGATCATCTGAAAACTTTCGAAGCCATTATGCGCTCGGTTAATTTCTAAGGAGTTTTCGATGAAACAGGATTTTATTCTGCCGGATATCGGTGAAGGCATCGTCGAGTGCGAAATCGTCGAGTGGCTGGTGAAAGAAGGCGATGTGATTAAAGAAGATCAGCCGGTTTGTGATGTGATGACCGACAAAGCGCTGGTACAAATTCCGGCGGTGTATGATGGCGTGGTCAGCAAGCTGTATTACGCCAAAGGCGATATTGCTAAGGTGCATGCGCCATTATTTGAGATGGAAGTGGCTGGCGGCGCTGCGGCCCCGCAAGCTACCACCAACAACACCACAGCTGTCGCTGCGCCGGTCGCTACAGTCAGTGCGAATAGCGAAATTACTGAAGACTTTATCCTGCCGGATATCGGTGAAGGTATTGTTGAGTGTGAAATCGTTGACTGGTTGGTCGCGGAAGGCGATACCATCGCAGAAGATCAGCCGGTCTGTGATGTGATGACGGACAAAGCGCTGGTGCAAATTCCGGCCAAATATGCCGGTGTGGTCAGTAAGCTGTACTATGCCAAGGGCGATATTGCCAAGGTGCATGCACCGCTGTTTGCGATTCGCCGCCAGGGTGAAGCAACGGCGACAGTTGCGGCAGCCCAGGTAGCCGCGCCGGCAGTTAGCTCAGTAAACAGCGCTACCGTCACCACAGCCGCAAGACCTGCTGCCAGTGATAGTGCGGCGGTGAAAGGCAGTAAAGCCTTAGCCAGCCCGGCAGTGCGCCGCCTGGCGCGTGAGCTGGGTGTTGATTTACAACGGGTGCCAGGCTCGGGCGATAAAGGCCGGGTTTATAAAGAGGATGTGCGCGCCTTTGCCCAAGGCACCCCTGTTGCCGCTGTTAGTACGCCGGCCGCCAAACCGGTCGCCGCAGCAAGCACAGCTGTCGTTAGCAGTGCTGAGAACCGGGTTGAACCTATTCGTGGCATTAAAGCGGCGATGGCACGGCAAATGGCCGAGTCCGTATCAAGTATTCCGCACTTTACGTACTGCGAAGAAATCGACTTAACCGATCTGATTGCGCTGCGGCTACAACTTAAAGATCAGTATGCCAAACAGGGCGTGAAGCTGACGATGATGCCGTTCTTTATGAAGGCATTGTCGCTGGCGATTAACGAGTTCCCGGTGATGAACAGTCAGCCGAATGCCGACTGTACTGAACTGACCTATTTTAGCGCCCATAATATCGGGGTCGCGGTGGACTCGAAAATTGGCTTGTTGGTACCTAATGTCAAAGGCTGTGAGCAAAAGTCCATTCTGGAAATTGCTGCCGAGCTGACCCGCTTAACCGATGCCGCGCGCGAAGGACGGGTCAGTCCGGCCGATCTGAAAGGCGGCACCATTACCATCAGTAATATCGGTGCTATTGGTGGTACTGTCGCGACACCCATTATCAATAAGCCGGAAGTGGCGATTGTGGCGCTGGGTAAGGTACAAGCCTTACCACGCTTTGCTGCCAACGGCGAGGTTGTGGCACGGCAGCTGATGCAGGTGAGCTGGTCTGGTGATCACCGTATTATTGATGGTGGCACCATTGCCCGCTTTACCAATCTGTGGAAGCAATATCTGGAGCAGCCAAGCAGTATGTTGCTGTCGCTGCGTTAACAGACCGGATCTCGGCTTCAGAACAGGCCCCGCATTGCGGGGCCTTTTCATGTTGGTAACGATGAGGTTAATTTCAGGTTGAATCTTTTAATGCTTTAAGATAAGGTCTTAATTCGTTTGATTTTTTACTATAACGCTCCCGTCCTTAAAGGAATAAAGATGAAACAACTTAGCCTGCTGCTTTGCGCAGTAATAACGCTCAGTGCCTGCCAAACTACAACCCAACCTAGCCCGGATGCGCGTTTCGCTAGTCTGCCGGTAACCAATCAACCGCACGCTAGTGGCCTTTTTAGAGATTTAGCCAGATTAGGACCGAGGTACCCGGTGGAAGAGGCGAGAGCCGGTGGTGAAGGCTGTGCCACTATTGAGTATGTTGTGACACCAGATTATCAGCTGCATGACGTGGTTGCCCTGGATGCCTCAAACCGCTTTTTTGCCCGTGAAGCCAAGGCGGCGATCCTAAAGTGGCAATGGCAGCAACTGCCAGCCGGCTTATTAACTGAGCCGGTAAAATTGCAAACCCGCTTTGA
>DAIOUM010000003.1:47398-66334 GCA_036759505.1 Alishewanella sp.
TTAAACCGCCGGCGATGGCACTGGATAATTGCGTCCACCACATGGTGGAGGGCGCACCAAAGCCCAGACTGGGCTCCAGCAAATTAACATTGACCGCCAGCACCATCGGCATTAACCCCAGCACAGTGGTAACAGACGTCAGTAATACCGGGCGTAAGCGCAAGGTGCCTGTTTCCAGCGCAGCCTCGATACTGTTTAGCCCTTGTTGCCGCAGTTGGTTATAGGTATCAATCAAGACGATATTATTATTTACCACGATACCGGCCAGCCCGATAATCCCCATCCCCACCATGACGATACCAAAGGGCTGAGCATTAACGAGTAACCCCAGCAAGACACCGGCCGTGGAGAGTACGATAGCCGACAGGATCAGCAGCGTTTGATACCAGCTGTTAAATTGCACCAGTAAAATCATCAACATCAAAAATATCGCAATAAAGAAGGCGCTGATTAAAAAGTTCATCGCTTCCTGCTGATCGGCATCTTCACCGGCAGTTTTGATCATAACCCCCTCAGGCAGGACCAGGCCACTGCTGCGCAGCGCCGACAGCCGCTCGGCCACCTGATAGCCGGGAGCCAGATCGCTTTTAATGGTGACGGCGCGGTTACTGTCAATCCGTCGGATCACACTGGTTTTCTCGCCGGGTTCTAAGCTAACGAAGTTGGTGAGTGGTACCTGACCGCGCGGTGTTTCTACGGTTAAACGCTCAAGCTGGGCTAACGAGCGCCAGTTTGCCGGAAAGCGCACCCGGATATCCACTTCATCACTGGCATACTCCGGGCGAAACTTCGCCAGCAGCAGGCCATTGCTGACCAGTTGGATCGCATTACCTACTGTCAGCACATCGGCGCCAAAACGGGCGGCTTCAGCACGGTCAACGGTTAGCCGCCATTCAATACCAGGTAAACTGCGGTCATCTTCAATATCGATAAAGCCACCGAGTTGCTGCATCCGGGCCAGGATCTGGTTGACAGCAGCGTCAATCTGGCTGCTGTCTTCGGCACTAACTTGCAGCTCTATCGGCTTGCCACCGGCCGGGCCTTCCTGTTGCTGGCGAAATGCCAGGATCAGGCCGGGCAGGTCAGCGGTGCGCTCGCGCATCTCATCCAGGATCACCGCAGCGCGGCGGCGCTGGTGCCAGTCAATAAACTGAAACTGGATAGTACCAATCACATCTGCGGTCAGCTCGCCGCTTGCAGCGGCCAGACTGCGGGCATAGAGGGCTTTGACTTCTGGCATGCCGAGCAAGCGCTGTTCGACCTGACGCAGGATGGCATCTTTTTCATAGATCGACAGATCGCCGCGGGCCCGCACCCATACCTGTGCCGACTCCGGCTCGACTGAGGGGAAAAACTCCAGGCCATGGTTAAACTTGCCATAGGCCAGATAGATCAGCACCACACCGCTTAAGGCTGCGCAAAGTGTTAACAACGGGCGTTGGATCAAGCGGCCGAGGATGCGGCGATAGAGCAGGGTATAGCGGCTGGCGCGGTTTGGTGCGGGCGCGGGCTGGGGCGCTTTATGGCTGGCGGCGCCCATTACCGGTAAAAATACCAATGCCATGGCCAGTGACGCCAGCAAACAGAGGATCACGGTCGCGGGTAAATACAACATAAACTGGCCGACAATACCGGGCCAGAATAGCAGCGGTACAAATACCGCCAGCGTGGTAAAGGTGGACGCGATAATGGGCCAGCTCATCCGATCGGCGGCATTAAGCCAGGCGTCTTTTGGTGTCTGGCCATCCTGAATATGGCGATCAGCCAGCTCACTGACTACGATAGCGCCATCCACCAGCATGCCGGCTACCAGGATCAGCGAGAACAGCACGATAATATTCATCGTAAAGCCGAGCAGCCAAATCAGCAGGATCCCGGCAAAAAATGCGCCTGGGATGGTAATGCCAACCAGAAGTGCCGAGCGCATGCCCATGGTGGCGAGGATCAAAATTAACACCAGCACCACCGCGGTCAGCACATTATTCAATAAGTCAGATAACATCTCTTTGACGTCTTTTGACTGATCCATAATGTAATCAATCTGCATTCCGGGCGGAAACTGGTGCTCTGCCTGTGCCAGCAAGGCCTTGGTTTGCGCGATGGCGGAGATAATATTGGCGCCACTGCGCTTTTTCACTTCCAGTACCAGTGCCGGCTGACCATTAATACGGGCGAAACTAAGCGGATCTTTAAAGCCGGCATTAACGGTAGCGACATCGGCAAAGGTAATCACAGTATCGCCACTGACTTTGATCGGGATCGACAGCACATCATTCAGATCTTCGATAATACCCGGCACTTTAATGGCCATCCGGCCGGCACCGGTATCTAAACTGCCGGCGGCAACCAGACGGTTATTATTCGATACCAAACGAAACAGCTGCTGATAATCCAGGCCATAGCTTTGCAACACTTGCGGATCGACGATGATCTCCAGCACATCTTCCCGATCGCCACCAATATCTACCTCCAGAATTTCCGGGATGGCTTCAATTTGTTCCTTTAAGCGCCGGGCGATCCCTACCAGCACCGACTCCGGAACCGGGCCGGACAGACCTATAGATAATACCGGAAACAGCGCCACGTTAATTTCGTTAACGGTGGGTTCCTTCGCTTCGGCTGGCAGTTTAGCGCGCGCAGCGTCCACTTTCACCCGCACATCGGCCAGCGCCTTATCGGCATTAAAGCCGGCATCAAACTCCAGCATCACCGAGGCATGGCCCTCACTGGCGACCGAGGTCATTTTCTTAATGCCTTCCAGTGAGCGCAACTCGTGCTCCATCGGCCGGACCAGCAACCGCTCACCGTCTTCCGGACTGATGCCGTCCAGTGACATCGACACATACATCATTGGGATGGCGACATCGGGGTTAGCTTCTTTCGGGATCACCAGATAGGCACTGATACCAGCGATAAATAAAAACAGTAGCAGCATCAGGCTGGCACGGCTGCGTTGAATAGCGGCAGCGATCAGGCTTCTCATGGCGTGGCCTCGCGCACCACACTGACCTGTTGCCCAACCTCGACAAAGCCGGCGCCCAGCGTGATCAACTCAACCTCTGTTGCCAGGCCACTGACCCAGGCCAACTGATTGTCGGCACTTAGCAGCTGCACCGGATAAAAGGCGACACGACTTTGCTCTACCGTATAGACGCCAAGCCGGCCTTGCGGATCCAGTTTTAACAGCGCCGGGGACAGTGCATGCGCCTGGCGCGCCGAGAGGCTGATCTGTAAGGTGGCACTGGCACCGGCTAAAGGTAGCTGTTCGGGATTAGCGATGCTGGCTTCGATATAATAGCTGCGGGTGGCGACATCGGCTGCCGGGCTGATAAAGCTGAGCTCGCCTGATAGCTGGCGGCCATCCAATAAGGTGATACTGACGGCTTGTCCCAGAGCCAGTTCGCTGACTTGCTGTTGCGGTACCTGGGCGCTGGCGCGCAATTTTGCGATATCTAACAGCTGAAACAGACTTTGGCCGGGCTGTACCAGCGCGCCGGGCTCGATCAGACGTCGTCCCAGTACGCCGTCAAAGGGCGCAACCGGGCTTTGATGTTGTACCGCCAGTTGGGCATCGGTGAGAGCGGTTTCGGCCAGGCGTAATTCGTTGGTTAACCGTGCCAGTTCGGTTTCAGAGACAAACTGCCGTTGCTTTAACGCTGTCGCGCTTTGCAGTTCGCTCTGGCGTAGCGCCAACAGCGCCTTCGCTTGCTGCAGCCGGCTGTGCCGGCCCTCATCACTCAGTTGTAATAGCGTGCTGCCGCGGCTGACTGCTGCGCCTTGCTCCACCAGAATGCGCTCAACCTTGCCGCTGATTTGCGCTTTGACTTCCAGCTGATGCCAGGCGGCAAGCTGGCCTTGTAGCTGCAGCTGTGCCGGATAGTCTTTAGCTTGCGAGAGCCGGGTTTGTACGCTAAAGCCTGTCGCCTGCTGCTCAGTTGTGATTGGCGGGGCTTCAGATTGACTACGGTAGTGATTACCCAGCGCCAACCACAGCAGAAACAGCAGGCTAACGACAATAGCAATCTTAACGGGCGTCAGGCGTGGCATACTCTATCCTTATTGATTCTGCGGTGGTCAGTTGTTGTAACACCTCTGGCAGCGGCTGTTCAGCTTGCACCGGGTAGCCGTGACGCTGCTGTTCGGTCTGTAACGCGGTGAGCCGTTTCTGCAGCGCCGGGTGGCTGGCAAACCAGTCCGGTAGCTGGCTGCTGTCGCTGGCCGCCAGCGTTTGGAAAAACCGCTCTGCGCCGCCGATATGTCCATAATGACAATGTAAAATCGCCAGTGCCCTGGCATCGGCGGCCAGTTCCCGCTGCTGCGAGTGGCGCGCCATGCCAAGTTCAGTGGCGGGTAGAAAGATCTGGCCGGCATTCGCATTACCGGTAAGGGTAGCGCTTAGCACGGCCAGCACCAGGCCGCGGCCCAGGCCCCGTAAATGATCGCGTTGTTCCAGATGTGCCAGCTCATGGGCCAGCACAAAGGCCAGGGCATTCTCGGTGGGCAGTTGCGTCAGTAAGCCCCGATATACCAACATGCTGCCGCCTGGTAAAACACCGGCATTAACCAGCGGCTGGTCAAGATAACTGACGCGTACCGGATAGGTCAGGGCAGTGCATTGCTGCAGCTGATCGCTTAGTTGCTGTAATTGCTGCTGCACGGGCGATGATGCACTGTGTTGCTGCCATTGCCCAAACCATTGATATTCGAGCTTAGGATCAAGCTGGGAAATGGCTTTATCTACCGCCAGGCCCAGTAACCAGTAGAGTAATAGCAGCAACAGTGTCAGGGCGGAGCCAATCAGCAACAGATCCGCCAGCGGGCGCTGGCGGCTGACGTTAACATTGGTTTTGGGCAGGCGCGGCTGATAGGCCATCTGGCAGCCTTAGGGGGTCGCCGGTTGCGTTGACGCAGCTAATACCGATGCGGTGGCGGCGGTAGTGGCTGTTTGGACGCGACCATAGATGGCAGTGCCATAGGCCAGCAGCTCAACCGAACCTATACCATTGCCAGCGGCATTATGGATAGCCGAGGTTTCAATCCGGATATTAATCAGCTGACAGGCATCCGGACATTGTTGTTTTAAACGCAGTATGGCTTCCCGTCTGGCACGATCAATCAGGGTTTCATAGCTGGCAACCGGGCCGCCAACCAGGCTGCGCAGGATGGCAACAACGCGCTTAAAGTAGTCAATTGAGATCACCACACTGCCGGCAAGCAATTCGACCCGGGTGATATCTTGCATCGGTAGCAGCAAGTCACGACTGTTGCTGTGTGGCAGGTTTTGTAGCTGCTGTTCCCGCTCAATAATACTGCGGTAATGGCGCCGCTCCAGCCACTGACCGGACAGATAGCCGAGCAGCAGTAGTGTCAGAAAAGTCAGTAATGGCAGCATCGTCAGCCAACCCGCACTGCAGTGCCGTAAACGTAAATTTCAGCTGCGCCAGCGGCGATGGAGGAGGTAGAAAACCGCACATTGATGATCGCATTGGCACCCAGCTCTGCGGCTTGCGCCTGCATGCGCTTGATCGCTTCATCACGTGACTCGTTTAGAAGCTCAGTATAGCCGCGCAGCTCGCCACCAAACACATTTTTAATACCAGCCATAATATCGCGGCCAACATGCTTGGCACGCACCGTACTGCCAGACACTACGCCATAACAATCAAGAATGGTTTTGCCGGGCACGGTTTCAATATTGGTCATATACATCGGATTATCCCTAATTTACTGTGTCAGACCATCTTACGCTGCAGCAGGGCAAATAGCAGCGATCGACATAATTTTTTACACTTTTTCTGGTCAGTTGCTCGTTGCCAGTTGCCGGAGCTTAAGTGCTTAGCGCAACAGCCAGATAATCGACCAACTGCCGTACCTTGGCCGACAGATGGCGGTTTTGCGGATACAGCGCCCAGATGCCGTCATCCGGCTGGCGGTACGCCCCTAACACTTCAACCAGGCTGCCATTCGCCAACTCATCACTGATATAGTAATCCGGCAGCTGTGCCAGCCCGAGGCCACAGAGGGCGGCATCTTTTAATGCTAAACCACTATTACACTGCAGCCGGCCGCGCGGACGATACGATACGGTTTTCTGTTGTTCGGCAAAGCGCCAGATATTGACGGTACCTATCAGGCACTGATGTTGGTCCAGATCCGCTAACGACTCTGGCGTGCCCTGGGCGGCCAGATAGGCTGGCGCGGCAACCAGATACTGGCGCCGGCTGGCCAGTCGCCGCGCAATCAGGCTGGAGTCGGTTAACTGCCCGAGCCGTAGCGCCAGATCAAAGCCGCCTTGCACCAGATCCAGCTTATCGTTGGTGAGCACCAGTTCCAGCTCAAGTTCAGGGTAACGCTGTAAAAAGCGATGGAGTAGCGGGGAGAGTCGGGTTTCTCCGTAGAATACGGGTGCCGTCACCTTTAGCAGGCCGCGTGGCGACGCCGTAAGATTGGCCATGGCGCGGTTGGCTTCGGCCAGACTGCTGACCAAATGCCGGCAATGTTGTAAATACAGCAAGCCTTCTGCCGTCAGGCTGACGCTGCGGGTAGAGCGGTATAGCAGTTTTAACGCCAGTTGTTGCTCCAGCGCGGCTATATTGCGGCTAACCTGCGCCACCGACAGGCCAAGTTGGCGTGCTGCCTTAGTAAAGCTTTGCTGTTCCGCCACCGCCACGAATTCACTGATCCCTTGCCATTCACTCATCTTGATTATTACGTTTATGCAAAACTGCTTTGTATTTTAGCGTTATTCTGCCGTATATGGAAAAAATCCTAACTGCGCTATAGTGTCAGTATTGCTTTCGCGTAAACACACCAAGGACTTAACGATGCAAATGATCAAAACCCGCGCAGCTGTGGCCTGGGGCCCAGGCCAACCTTTGTCGATTGAAGAAGTGGATTTAATGCCGCCACAAAAAGGCGAGGTGCTGGTGCGGATCGTTGCCAGTGGTGTCTGCCATACCGATGCGTTTACGTTGTCGGGTGAGGATCCGGAAGGTATTTTTCCGGTGATCCTGGGCCATGAGGGCGGCGGTATTGTCGAGGCGGTTGGCGAGGGCGTGACCTCGGTTGCTGTTGGCGACCATGTGATCCCGCTGTATACCCCGGAATGTGGCAAATGTAAGTTCTGTTTATCGGGTAAAACCAACCTCTGCCAGGCGATCCGTGCCACGCAGGGCAAGGGCCTGATGCCGGATGGCACCAGCCGTTTCTCGAAAGACGGCAAACCGATTTATCACTATATGGGCACCTCGACCTTCTCAGAGTACACCGTATTGCCGGAAATTTCGCTGGCGAAAATTAATAAAGAAGCCCCGTTAGAGAAAGTCTGTTTACTCGGCTGTGGTGTCACCACCGGTATGGGCGCGGTATTTAATACTGCTAAGGTAAAGCCGGGTGATACGGTGGCGATCTTTGGTCTGGGCGGCATCGGCTTATCGGCGGTCATTGCCTCAGTGATGGCCAAAGCCGGCCGCATTATTGCTATTGATATTAACGAAGATAAATTTGATATCGCGAAAAAACTGGGTGCCACTGATGTAGTGAACCCGAAGAAATATGACAAGCCAATCCAGGAAGTGATTGTCGAGATGACAGATGGCGGCGTCGATTTCTCCTTTGAGTGCATCGGTAATGTTAATGTGATGCGTTCGGCGCTGGAGTGTTGTCATAAGGGCTGGGGCGAGTCGATTATTATCGGTGTCGCCGGTGCGGGCCAGGAAATTTCAACCCGGCCATTCCAGCTGGTTACCGGCCGCGTCTGGCGCGGTACGGCCTTTGGTGGCGTGAAAGGCCGTAGTGAGCTACCGGGCTATGTTGACCGCTATCTAAACGGTGAGTTTGAATTGGATACCTTTATTACCCATACCATGCCGTTAGAGGACATTAACAAAGCCTTCGATCTGATGCATGAAGGTAAGTCGATCCGTACTGTTATTCACTTCTGATAGTCAATTGGGGCAAAGATGAGTCTGAATCAGATCAGTGAACAGCGTTGCTTTGACGGTCGTCAACTGCGTTTTAAACATCAGTCGGCGGTACTGCATTGCGAGATGCAGTTCTCGGTGTACTTGCCGCCGCAGGCGGCCAGTCAGCGCGTACCGGCGCTGTACTGGTTATCGGGGTTAACCTGCACCGATGAAAACTTTGCCAGTAAGGCCGGTGCCCAGCGAATCGCGGCCGAGCTTGGTCTGGCGCTGGTGATCCCGGATACCAGCCCACGTGGTGAAGGGGTAGCGGATGATCCACAAGGTAGCTATGACTTTGGGCTGGGTGCCGGCTTTTATGTCAACGCCACCGAGGAGCCTTACGCTAAGCATTATCAGATGTATGACTATATTGTGCAGGAACTACCTGCTTTGCTGGAAACGGAGCTGCCACTGACGTCACAGCGGGCAATCAGTGGCCATTCGATGGGCGGCCATGGGGCGCTGGTGATCGGCCTGCGCAACAGCAGTCGCTATCGCAGCATTTCTGCCTTTTCACCGATCTGTCATCCCAGCGCCTGCCCTTGGGGGATCAAGGCGCTGACTGGCTATCTGGGTGCGGATCCTAACCGTTGGCAGCAATATGATGCGGCTTTGTTACTGGCACAGCAGGGCAGTGATCTGCCTATTTTGGTGGATCAGGGATTGGCCGATCAGTTTTATCCTGAGCAGCTACGCACGGAAACCTTGCTTGCCGCAGCAAC
The DNA here is from genome assembly GCA_036759505.1 of Alishewanella sp. Classification (GTDB taxonomy): domain Bacteria; phylum Pseudomonadota; class Gammaproteobacteria; order Enterobacterales; family Alteromonadaceae; genus Alishewanella. The sequence continues at coordinate 56,085 of DAIOUM010000003.1, forward strand.
GCAAAGCGGGGCGCAGGCTGAGATCCGGCTGCAGCCAGGCTATGACCACAGCTATTATTTTATTGCCAGCTTTATTGAACAGCATTTGCGCTTTCACGCCCGTTATCTGGGATTATTACCGTCATAACCTGAGCCAGAGCAGCAGATAACTAATTGCTGCTCTTTAGCGGACTTGCTGGCATAATTTCCGCTAACCCGAGATCCCTTTTGCTGATGGAGCCCGAGATGAGCTATAACCCGGATAATGTGTTTGCCAAAATTCTGCGCGGCGACTTGCCGTGTTTTAAGATCTACGAAGATGACCACAGCCTGGCCTTTATGGATATTATGCCGCAGGCGACCGGTCATGCGCTGGTGATCCCCAAATACGCAGCGGTAACGCTGGCAGACTTACCACTGGCATATGCTCAGCCACTGTTAGCGGCGGTGCAGAAGGTAATGGCGGCACAACAGCAGGTGTTAGCTGCCAAAGGCGTGGTGTTGATGCAACTTAATGGCACTGAAGCCGGCCAAACCGTACCACACCTGCACTTTCATTTAATCCCGGCGCACCTCAGTACACTAAAAGCGCATGGCGCCGAGCAGGGTGATATGGCACAAATCAAGGCTATCGGTGAGCAGTTAGCCGCTGTGTTACAATAATCCGCATGAAACCTGCCCGGCAGTTGCCCGGGCGGTTATCTTCCCGCTGTTCTGCTAAAGGTAGTGCTATGTTGACTGCTCGCCTCACGTTTGGCTTATTATTAATTGTTGGACTAACTGCCTGCACCCGACCTGCCGGCACTGATGCTGCAGCTCATGATCCAGCCATCTATGACGCAGGGGGGGCTGACGCCGACTGGCAGCTGGCGATTATCCATATTAATGATACCCACTCGCAATTTGACCCCTCGCCGGCCAAGGTCGAATTGGCACCGGGGGAGGCGCTTTATACCTTTATCGGCGGACATCCGCGGTTACTGACGAAAGCCAGACAGTTACAGCAACAAGCGCAGGCGGCGGGCACCCCCTCATTATTTTTGCACGGTGGCGATGCCTTTAAAGGCAGTGCCTATTTCGAGCTGTTTGAGCATCAGATCAATATCGATATTTTAAACCGGATGCAGCTGGATGCGATGGCACTGGGCAATCATGAATTTGATATTGGCCTGCCTAAGCTGGCGCAATTTGCCAGTGAAATTAATTTTCCGCTGCTGGCAGCCAATGTCGATACCCAGGCCGAACCCTTACTGGCCGGAGTGACTAACCTTAAGCCTTATCAGCTCTACCGGCAGCAGGGCGAGCGCTGGCAGCCAATCGCAGCGGTCGAGCAGGCTGAAGGGGCGCGCTTGCTGGCGATCTTTGGTGTGGCACTGGAAGATATGCGCACCATGGTGCCGGATACCGGCGCGTTGGAATTCAGCGCCGAAATTACCGCGGCACAGCAAACCGTCGATCATCTGACGGCGCTGGGGGTGCCGCATATTATCGCGCTAACGCATTTAGGGCATCAGCGCGATCTGAATCTGGCTACCTGGGTCAATGGAATTGATGTGATTGTCGGTGGCCATTCGCATTCATTATTGGGAGATTTCCGGCACTGGTATCTGGGGCAGCAACCACCTTATGCCCAGCAGGTGCCCAATCCGGATGGCCAGGGCATAACCTGTGTGGTGCAGGCCGGACAGTATGCACAGGCAATTGGTGCTCTGACCGTAAGTTTTAACCTGGCGGGCCAGGTTACCGCTTGTCAGGGACAGAATACCTTGTTGGCCGGGCGTGATTATTATCCGTCCGCCTTGCGCCGTGCCGACGCAAAACTCACGGGACCGGCGTTAAGCCGCACCTTACAGCAGGTTCAGCAGCTGGCCAATACGGCTATTGTCGATGAAGATCCGCTGCTGCGCGAGGTGCTGGATACGGTTTATTTACCGGCAGTACAACAAGCCTATGGCACCGCTATCAGCAGTACTGAGCGCAGCATTGCCCATGTGCGCTTACCGGGCACAGGTGGCAGCGACCAGCATGGCTCTGAGCTCGCCGGGCATATTGCCGATGCCATGCTGAACTATGTTAATACCCCGGCGGTGCAGGCTCTGGTTGCCGGGCCGGTGCAGCTCAGTTTAATTGGCGCGGGCAATATCCGTAGTCATCTTGAGGCCGGCACTATTTATGAAGGGCATATCCGGCTTGAAGTATTACCCTTTGATACACCGCTGAGCGTGCTAACTGTCTCGGGGGCGGATTTGTTAGCGCTGTTGCAGCATACCATCAGTGCCACGCTACCGCCTGGCGCCCATGCCGGTAAATTTCCCTATGGCAGTGGCCTGCGCTATGTGGCACGGCAGGAGGATGATTACAGTGCCAGCGTAGCGGTGGAGGTTTGGCAGGACCAAAGCTGGCAGGCATTGGATCCACAGCGCGAATACCGGCTGGTAACCACCAATTATCTGGCCAACGGCAATGATGGCTGGCAGCAATTACAGCAAGCCCAGGCGGAGCACACAGACAGACGCGATGTTATTTTGCTGAACGGTCAGCCGAAAGCTTTTGTGGTCGAGCGGGTCACGGCCAGCCTGGATAGCCGTGGCCAGCCAGCCTTTACCCCGGTGTATCAGGGGGTGGCGCAGTTGCCGTGCGGTGAACCCGGAGTGGATTGCAAAACGGCAGCACAGGCGGTGATTATGCACCTGCAGGCGCAACCGGACTTATGGCAGCGGACCAGACCCGCCACCGTAACCCTGTATCGCTAGTTATCCACAGCACTCCGGTACAGATTTATCCACAGCACTCCGGTACCGGTCTGACCAGCTTGGGCATTAATGATCGCGCTGCAGCCGCCATTGCAAAATGGCTTTGACGACTAAAGTAGCAATCGCCATTAGGGTGAGCAGAGCGGCAGCGATAAAGGCGCCGGTGGCATTATAGTCCTGCTGTAGCAGTTCGATATGCAACGGCAGGGTATTAGTTTGGCCGCGAATCGTGCCGGATACCACCGACACCGCACCAAACTCGCCAACCGCCCGGGCGTTTGTCAGAATCACTCCATACAGCAAGGCCCAGCGGATATTGGGAAAGGTAATATGCCAGAATACCTGCCAACCGCTGGCGCCCAGTAACACTGCCGCTTCTTCCTGCTCGGTGCCGAGGGTCGACATCAGTGGTACCAGTTCTTTTACCACAAAGGGGCAGGACACAAAGACCGTCACCATCACCAGGCCCGGCCAGGCAAACATTAACTGTACATCAGCGGCATCCAGCCAGGTCGCAAAAGGTCCGTTGCTGCCGTATAACAACAGGTAAAGTAAGCCTGCCACCACCGGCGAGACGGCGAACGGGATATCAATCAGTGTCAGCAGTAGCCGACGTCCGGGGAAAGTAAAGCGGGTGACGCACCAGGCAATCAGGGTACCAAATACCAGATTGATCGGTACGGTCAGACCGGCAACCAGTAACGTCAGGCCGATAGCATGCAGCATATCCGCATCGCGTAAATTGCTGATCACGCCACCTATGCCGGCCGAAAAGGCAGCAATAAAGATTAATAGCAGTGGCGTCAGCAATAACAGCACACTTAAGCCTACGCCTGTGCCGATCAGCACCCTGCGTAATAGTGGTGATGCACCAAGCTTAGACGTCATTTCAAAGCTCCACTGATATGCTGATAACGCTGCTGGATGCCGTTAATCACAAACAGCAGTACCAGCGATGCCAGTAATACCACGCTGGCGATGGCGGCAGCGGCAGCATAATCAAACTCCTGCAGCCGGATAAAGATCATCAGTGAGGTGACCTCGGTTTGCCAGGGCAGGTTACCGGCGATAAAAATCACCGCGCCAAATTCGCCCAGGCTGCGGGTAAAAGACAGGGCAGTCCCCATTAGTAACGCCGGTTTGATCTCCGGCATGATCACCCGCCAAAAGGTTTGTAAAGGGTTGGCACCCAGGGTAGCCGACGCCTCTTCGTATTCCGGACCAAATTCTTCCAGTACCGGCTGCACGGTGCGCACCACAAAGGGCACACTGGTGAAAATCATCGCCACCACTATGCCAAGCCAGGTATAGGAAACTTTAATGTCCCACAGTGCCAGATATTGACCAAACCAACCCTGGGTGGCATAGAGTGCCGCCAGCGTCAGGCCGGCAACAGCGGTAGGCAGGGCAAACGGCAGGTCCATCAGGCCGTCTAGTAACAAGCGGCCCGGAAAACGATAGCGGGTTAGGATCCAGGCCATCAGCAGGCCAAAGAACAGGTTAAAAATACTGGCGACCAGGGCGGCGGACAGTGTGACCTTGTATGACGCCACCACCCGGGGATCACTGATAATGGTCCAGTAATCGGCCAGGCTGAGCTCTGCTACCTGCATCACCAGACCCGTAAGCGGCAGCAGAATCACCAGGCCAATAAAAAACAAGCTACTGCCCAGGCTGATGGTAAAGCCGGGCAGCACGCTTTTACTGCGCAGTGCCCGAAAAGGCAGGGCGTTCATCGACTACGGCGTCCTTCAGCCAGTAACTTATCCAGCTCAGCGTTGTTGGCAAAGTGGTCAGTATGCACTTTTTCCCAATCGCCAAATACCTGTTCGACGGTAAAAAGGTTGGTCTGCGGAAACTTATCAGCGTTTGCAGCGACCACCTCCGGATGATGGACACGGTAGAAGAAGTTGGCCAGCAGCTGCTGTGCTTCTGCGGTGTACAGAAATTCCAGATAGGCTTTGGCTTGTTCAGCGGTGCCGTTACGTGTGACGTTGCGATCCACCCAGGCAACCGGAAACTCGGCCAGCACATTCGTTGCCGGAACCACTCGCTGTAACTCCAGGTCCGGGTACTGTGCGATAATATTGTTCACTTCCGATTCAAAGGTAATCAATACATCACCCAATTGGCGCTCGATAAAGGAGGTGGTAGCGCCACGACCGCCGGTATCAAATACGACGACACGGCGCAGGAAATCGACCATCCAGTTACGCGCTGCGTCAGCACCAAGGCGCTGCTTAGCCGCACCATAGGCTGCCAGATACGTATAACGGGCGTTACCTGAGGTTTTCGGGTTAGGGAATACCAGGCTCACGTCGCCCTGAGTCAGATCAGCCCAGTCCTGAATGTTTTTCGGGTTACCTTTGCGTACTAAAAATGCCATGGTGGAATAGTAAGGAGAGGCATTATTGGGTAACCGCTCACGCCAGTTGGCAGGTAGCAGGTTGCCGCGTTGATGCAGCACATCAATATCCGAACTTTGGTTAAAGGTCACCACATCAGCACGTAAGCCCTGAATAATGGCCTGCGCCTGACGGGAAGAGCCGCCATGCGATTGGTTGATGGTCAGGGTCTCGCCGGTTTTTGCCTGCCAGTGTGCAACAAACAGCGGGTTAATTTCGGCAAATAATTCGCGGGAAATATCGTAACTACTATTTAATAATTCTTTGGCTGACGCCACCGACAGGCTGGACGCCAGTAAGCCGGCAACAAGGATCAACTTACGCATCTGCAATTCTCCAAAATAAGCAACTGCAGCCAGTTTAATATGCCAATTTTTTGCGACAAGGCATTTCATTAAGCCGATTTGTTATAAGGCATAGCATCAGGCTATAACCAGCAAGCGCACTAGCGATGAAACTTGGTTTCGAGGATCACCGAGGAGGTGGTGCGTTCCACACCTTCCAGATTGCCAATATCATCCAGCAGGTGGCTAAGCTGCTCCGTTGTTTGCGCCTGCACTATGGCAATCAAGTCATACTCGCCACTAATCGCATAAAGGGCGGCAATTTGTGGCATTTGCCGTAGCTCGACATTAGTTCGGGCGGTGAGCTTTTGTTTGACCTTAATGCTGACGTGCGCCGATACCAGATTGCTAAGGTAACTTTCCCCCAATTCAACGGTAAAGCCTTTAATGATGCCGTTATCCTGCAGCTTTTGCAGCCGGTTTTGTACTGTGGTGCGGGATAGCTGCAGTGCCCGCGCCAGATCTGAAATACTGGCCCGGGCATCGCGCTGTAACAGTGCTAGCAGTTTTTCATCTTCTTTATTTAGCATAATGTCAAAATATCTTATCAGAATGCATTTATTATCGATTAAATTGCAAAAAATGCCACTGCAATCTGATTTTTTTGCCAACTATAATAACCGCCATCCGGACGGTACTGACCGTTGCTATTCTCAGGGCGCCTTTAAATGTTAGTGATCAGGCCTATTACTGCTGCCGATTTTCCCGCGTTAAAACGCATTGCCATTGAGTCCGGCCCGGGATTTACCTCGTTACCTGACCATGATGAGCGGCTGGGGCAAAAAATTGCCCATGCTGAGCATAGCTTTGCGGCACAGGTTAATCAGCCGGGCGACCAGGGCTATTTGTTTGTGCTGGAAGATACCAGTAGCGGTGATATCGTCGGCACTACCGGCATCGAAGCGGCGGTTGGTTTACATACACCGCTTTATCACTTCCAGCAAAATACTATTATTCACCATAGCGCTGAACTAAACGTACTTAACCAGCTGAAAACCTTAACGCTATGTAATGATTACACCGGCGCGTCAGAAATTTGTACCTTGTTCCTGCGCGAAAGCTATCGTCGTAACCATGCAGGGCGTTTTTTATCGAAAGTACGTTTTTTGTTTATGGCAGAGCATCCGACACGTTTTGCCAGCAAGGTGATTGCTGAAATGCGTGGTGCGGCCGATGAAAACGGGATACCGCCGTTCTGGAATTGGTTACAAAAGTTGTTTTTAACCATCGATTTTCCCACCGCTGATAAGTTGATTGGCGTGGGGAAAAAGTCCTTTATCGCTGAGCTGATGCCGCGGCACCCGATCTATGTTGATCTGTTACCGCAACAAGCACAGCAGGTGATTGGTCTGGTGCATGAAAATACCAAGCCAGCGTTAAAAATGCTGGAAACCGAGGGCTTCCGCCATCGCGGTTATGTGGATTTATTTGACGCCGGCCCTACTGTAGAAGCTCAGCTAACCGATATCCGCTCTGTGGCGCAAAGCCGCAAAGTCGCGGTTAAGGTGCAAGAGGTGCAGGGTGAGTCGACTCTGGCAATTGCCAATACCGCGGTGCGGCATTTCCGGGCCAGCTTTGGTAAAGGCGCGCATTACTGCCCGGAGCAACAACTCTTGCTGCTAAGCCCGGCTATGGCTGAGGTCTTGCAGTTGGAAAGCGGCGATTTCGCCCGTTTTATTAATCTGGATCAGCGTTAAACGCAGCCAGTACATTACACTACGACATCTGATTTTTGAACTACTGAACCCGAAGCGGAGTTGCTATGCATACTGATGTAAAAGCGTTATTCGATAACTTATGGCAAGACTACCTGAGCGTTACCCCGTCGGCCAAAAAAGTGCACCAACTACTGGGTTCTTCGCAGCAAGACGACGTGATTAACGATCATATCGCACTGCGCACCTTTAACCTGCCTAAGGTTTCTTTAGACAAGTTAGCAGCCCACTTTCTGGCCCTGGGTTATGAAGAGTGTGGTGAGTATCATTTTGAAGCAAAGAAACTCTACGCCAAGCATTTTGAGCACGCCGATCGCACCTTACCCAAGGTGTTTATCTCCGAATTGCTGCTGGAAAAATGTTCAGCTGAGTTAAAAGCCACCATTGAGCAGTTAGTGGCGCAGATCCCTGAGCAAGCGGTCACCGCAGATGATTTCCTGTACTCAGGTACTCACTGGCAAGTCAGCCAGGCGACCTATGAAAAACTGCTGGCAGAAAGTGAATATGCTGCCTGGGTTGCCGCCTGGGGTTATCGCGCCAATCACTTTACGGTAAGCGTCAATGATCTGCAGAACTTCGATAGCCTTGAGCAGGTGAATCAGGCACTGAAAGATGCCGGCTTCCTGCTGAACACCTCAGGTGGCGAGATCAAAGGTACGCCACAGGTGTATCTGGAACAGTCGTCGACGCTGGCGGATTTAGTCACGGTTAAGTTCAGCGATACCGAAGCGACCATTCCAAGCTGTTTCTATGAGTTTGCCCGTCGGTACCCCTTGGCGAATGGCTTGCTGTATACCGGTTTTGTGGCGGCATCGGCGGATAAGATCTTCGAAAGCACCAACGCCCGCTAAGCGATAATTTCAACCAAAGCTGAACTTTGCCCCGGTCCTTGTGCCGGGGCTTTTTTTCGCCCTCGCGCTATCCTGATAGTAGTAGTCGCCTTTGCTAACAGTTAAAACTTCCGCAGCATAGTGCTGTTCTGAGGTACCATTAGCCGATGCCTCTGATAAATCTGAGCTAATCCAAGATGACTGAATATCAAAAAATGCTAAGCGGTGCCTGGTATGATCCGCTGGATAAAAACTTGCGCGAGCTGCGGCTAGAGGCGCGTAAGTTGACACAGCAGTTTAATAAAACCCAACCCGAGCAACATAATGTTCGCCGTCGTTTGCAACAGGCGTTATTTGCGACAGTCGGCGAGCAGGTGTTTATTGAGCCACCATTTTACTGCGATTACGGCAAACACATTTCTTTTGGCGATCATGTTTTTCTGAATTTTAACTGTACCATCCTGGATGTTGCGCCAGTCACCTTTGGCCATCATGTGTTTGTTGGCCCTGCGGTGCAGATCTATACCGTTAATCATCCGCTCGATGCTGCAACCAGGCGCAGTGGTGTGGAGCAGGCACTGCCGGTACAGATTGCTAATGATGTCTGGATTGGTGGTGGCGCCATCCTTTGTCCTGGCGTGAGTATTGGTGAGGGGGCGGTGATTGCCGCCGGTGCGGTAGTGGTAAAAGACGTACCGGCCCGAGCTGTTGTAGGCGGTAATCCGGCCAGATTATTGAAACAGCTTTGATTGTTATTCAATCACTTAGCTCAATTGTCAGGGATAATTATGCCGCCGATACTGGCAATAACCTATAATGGCGTTATATTCAACTTGGTGTCATAACCCAACAGGACATAATATGAAAAAAATGCTTATCGCCACAGCGTTACTGTGCAGCACCAGCGCTCTGGCTAATGATGCAATTTCCGCTTCGCTTTGTGGCTTTGTAGCCGAAGATAATCGTAATCAGGTACGCAAGGTTCTGGCAGATAATAAGTTAAACCTGCGTAATATCTACAGTGGTGTGCGTTGCAACAACGAAAGTTTGTTACAACTGGCGATCCGCCGCGATGCATTGGATACCGGTACCTTTATTGTCAAACAAATGCCGGCAAAGGTTTTGGCTGATGCCAATTATGAAGCCTGGGCTACCGCGAATGGCTTTGCTGACAACCCGCTGGTTAATATCATCAAAGCGCGTTTAGGCGAATAACGCCGGCGCCTTGGCAGCGCTGTTTGTCTTAGCTAAGCCCCGCAATGCGGGGCTTTATTTTGTTAAGACACTGAACTTTTTCAAACTTTTTTCTGACGAAAGCCGTACTGGAATAGAGTTAATCAGGGAATCCCGTATGTTGAAGCAGAGTTTGCGTTGGGCACGCTATCTGGTGCTGCCATTGTTGTTGGTCGCGCCATCCTTGTTGGCCTTTCCGCTGGAAAAAATTACCGTGCCTTTGGGGCATCCGGCTAACGGCAGCCTGGTGCATTTACCGGGACAGCAACAGCTGTGGGTTTCTGGCTTTAGCCAATATGAGCGCTGGCTGACTCAGGTCGATTTAAACTCGTATCAAACCCGTAGTATCGAAGTACCGCCGCAGGCACAGTATTTTAGCCGCGGCAAACTGGCTGGCTATCAGCATGAGCAACTGTTGTTGCTGACGACCGATGGCATTTTGCAGCTGGAGCAGCAGGACGGCCGCTTTAACTGGCGCAAGCTGCTGCAGAGCGAGTCAATGTTTCGGGTGGTTGATGCGGTGCGGTTACGCGAACGGCAGTTTACTGTGGATCTCGGCTCTGGCCTGAGTGATATTTTACTGCCGGATTTTCAGTTTTATCACCTGTACCGGCAGCAAGCGGACGGTAGCTTCCGCCACTTTGCGTTACCTGTTAGCGCCCGGGTGCAAACCTGGAATAATAACCGCGCCGACTACAGTGGTCGCCGCTTTTATACCTTGGATGTTAACCTGGACGGCATGACGGATCTTCTCTTTGTACAGGGCGGGCAGGTGCAGGTTTTTTTACAGCAGGCAGACGGTAGCTTTAGCACCGAGCCCTGGCAACCGGGTTGGCCACTGGAGTTATCAACTGAGCAACAAGCCGACCAGCGTTCAGATGCCGGACGTAGCTATAGCGGGCAGCGGATTGTCAGTTTGGAGGAGATCACGGATCTCGACGGCGATGGCTTGCCGGACCTGGTGCTGCGGGTCGAGCAAATTGCTGATGCA
>DAIOUM010000003.1:66434-71504 GCA_036759505.1 Alishewanella sp.
TGCGCTTTTTTGCGCCGGACCGCAGCCGTCTGTTTAGCCGCAACAGCGACAAGGTGCAGTTAACCTTGCCGCGCGATGCCAGCCGGGTCAGAGTGTTTGATCTGAATGCGGATGGCAAAGCCGATTTGGTGCTGCCTTATGATAGTCTCGACGCTGAAGGGCAGCGCAATCAACTGGTGTTGCTATTAACGCCGGTACAAAACTCAGACTAAACTTGACGTTAGCGCTGGCGCTGGTCAAGATAAGGCTTTTTTAAAGGAGCTGCCTGTGTTGTATCTGGCGATGCTGCTGGCCGCTGCTGGAGGCGGCGTGTGCCGCTTTTTATTATCCAATCTGCTTGCGGCTTATTGGACCAAGCCTTTCCCGCTGCCAACCCTAGTGGTGAATCTGAGTGGTGCCTTTCTGCTTGGCCTGTTATGGGCCGGTAAAGATCTGCAGCAGCTGAGTCAGGCGCAATGGCAGATCCTGGCATTAGCGGCCCTGGGCAGTTTTACCACTGTCTCTTCGTTAAGTTTACAAACTGTGATCTTGTGGCGCAGTCGCGCTTTGCGCCAGGCGCTGCTTTATCCTGGCATCAGCGTCAGCGGCGGCCTGCTGCTGTTGCTACTTGGTAGCTGGTGCGGGCGGCAGTTATGGTAAAACTGAAAGATACGGCGGCGGTCGCCTTGGGAGCCGGTTTGGGTTCGGCCTGTCGCCTTAGTCTTGGCGCCTGGGTCGGGGTAACAGTATGGCCCTTTGCAACCTTAATGGTTAATTTGCTGGGCTCCTTGCTAATTGGCTGGTTAGCGATCGTCAGTCAGCCCGGTGGTCGTTATCCGATGCCAGCCTGGCAGCAACAATTCTGGCTGACCGGCTTTTGTGGTGGTTTTACCACGTTTTCCTTGTTTAGTTTCGAGCTGTTGCAGCTATATAGTGCCGCCAGTTACGGCGCAGCCGGCAGCTATCTGCTGCTGACTGTTATCGGCGGCTGTTGCTGTTGTTATCTCGGGATGCGCCTGGCTCAGCGGCCAGAATAAGCTCGCCGGCGGCATTGCTGCCACCGGCTATCCCACGGTCAACCTGATTAACGCGCTTCAAAGTAGAAGGGTTGGCGTTGCCGCTCACGCAGGCCTATCTCGTGCATGGTTTCGGCATCGAACAGCCGGCCATTGACCATCGTATAAATCACCTGATCGCTGACCCGGATATCCTGCAACGGATCGCCATTAATCACAATCAAATCAGCCAGTTTACCCACTTCAATACTGCCCAGCTGATGGTCCATGCCAAAGGTGATCGCCGGGTTCAGGGTAGCGGTTCGCAGCGCTTCCAGTGCTGTCATGCCACCCTGGGCAAACATCCAGATCTCCCAGTGCGCTCCCAGACCTTCGCGCTGACCATGGGCGCCGATATTCGCGACAACACCAACCTCCTTCAGCTCATTCGCTGTTTTTACCACATTAAAGTGATTGTAGTGATGCTCGGGAGCGGTGGGCCGGCGCATACTGCGGGGCGCTAATTGATCCATGGGTACATAGCGGCTCAGGCGGGGATGTTTCCATACCTCGGTTTTGTCATACCAGTAGTTTTCACCCCAGATGCCACCATAGGCCACGTTCAGCGTGGGGGTATAGGCGGTGCCGCTGGCCTGCCACAGCTGCTTGATATCCTGATACACTCTGGCTGCTGGCAGCGCATGTTCAATGGTGGTGTGACCGTCCACAATCATCGTCAGGTTATGCTGCATCAGAGAGCCGCCCTCAGGCACGACCATCATATTCAGCTCGCGTGCGGCCTGGATCACCTGCTGCCGTTGGTTGCGCCGCGGCTGGTTATAGCTCTTGACGCTAAAGGCGCCCACTTTCTGTAACCGGGTTAAGTGAAACCTGGCATCGTCCAGACTATCGATATGTGAAGTATAGCCGGCACCTTCGGCACCGTAGAGGATGGTGCCAGTGGAGAAAATCCGTGGTCCGACAATCTGACCACTACGCTGTAGCTCGCTGGCACTAAAGATTTCGCGGGTATCATTCGACGGGTCGTGAATACTGGTCACCCCGAACGTCAGGGCTGCATAGTTTTGCCAGTTTTGCTGCGGGGTAATTTGTTGCACACCCTGACTGCCATGCGCGTGGGCATCGAACAGACCGGGCATCAGGGTTTTACCGCTAATATCAAACACCCTGGCGTCTTTGGGAATAGCGATCTCGTCGCGGCTGCCGACAGCGCTGATCTTGTTATCCCTGACCAGCACCACCGCATCCTGTAATACCTTGTCACCCTGCATGGTGATAACCTGACCACCGACAAAGGCAACGGTACCGCGTGGGATGTCAACGGGCGCCGAAAAGCCTAACTGGGTGATTTTGGGCTCCGGGCTTTTCGCTGCCGACAGATCGAACAAGCCACTGACCTGCTGCTGGTAAAGCTCTGGCCCCAGGCTCCAGTACAGGCTGCTGCTATCACCGGCCCAGCTAATGTACTCGCCGGCACGCACCGACAGCTGTTTAACCGGAAATTGCTTATCGTTGGCGGCAATTTCAATTGGCCGGCCGCGTTCGACAAAGGGGGTGACAAAGACTTTAAAGCGATCGGCAAAAGCCAGATATTTACCATCCGGCGACAGCTTAAATTCGGTACCAAACTTGGCGCTGTACAGGGTTTGTTGCGTATGCTTGGTCAAATCAATACTGATCAATCTGGGGGCGCTGCCAAAGTCCATCGCATAGACCTTGTCATTACCGGCGCCAAACATCGGAGCGCGGCCATTGCGGGCAATCAGCTCAGCTTCGCCGCCGCGGCTACTGACTTTATACAGACCGGTATTCATTGACCATTGCTTTGGTAGCAAGCTGCCGGCACCAATTTTACGGTATACCACGGTGCGGCCATCCGGACTAAAGGTAGGCTCAATAAATTTACCGGGCTCTGTGGTCAGTTTGGTCACCCGGTTATTGCGTAAATTCAGAATATTGACCGCACCCTGTGTCTGATCATTCCAACTGACATAGACTAACTCACGACCATCGCGCGAGAACTGCGGATAGAATTCAAAATCGGTAGTTTGCCGGGTCAAACGCCGCGGTCTGGGATTGTTAAGTTCGGTAATATACAAATGGCCCAGGGCAGTAAAGACGGCTTGTTTACCATCCGGTGAAACCTGAACAAAGCGCAACATCTTAGTATCAAACTGTGACTGATCCAGATCCTGTTTCACTCTGAGCGCGGTTTGGATCTGTTTACTGGTATTGACACTAAACGGAATAGTGCTGACGCTTTTATCGCTGAGTCGCAGCGTTTTAATCTCGCCACCGGCCCAGAACACTAACTGCTGATTATCGGGTGTCCAGCTCAGGGTAGGGTAAACGCCGTGAATGGCCCAGGTTTCCTGCATATCACGGTCCAGACCATCGTACAGTTTGATCTGTTCGCCACTGGTTAAATCATATAAAAACAAGGTACTTTGGAAATCGACCCGCCGGATATAGGCCAGATATTTACCGTCCGGTGATGGGGTTGGGCGAATGGCACCACCGGCACCGGCCAGTAATACCTCAATATTGCCGGTTGCGCGCTCAAAGCGCTTAATAGCGTAGATACCGCTTTCTGAATCCTGACTGTAATGAAAGGTTTTACCCGGCGTATCGTCCTGCGAGAAATAGATATACTGGCCATCAGGTGAAAACGCCGGCTCGCCAAGATCTTTCTGCTCGTTCGGCCGCTCTGTCAGCATCACACCGTTGCCACCACTGATATGGTATTGCCAGACTTCACCGGCTCCCAGGGAGCGGCTGGCAGTAAAGTGCTTACGGGCAACGATAAACTGACCGTCCGGACTCCACGCCGGGCTATTTAACAGACGAAAGCTTTCTTTAGTGACGGCTCTGGGTTCGCTGCCATCGGGGCGCATAATCCAGATATTGTCGCCGCCATCGCGATCAGAGGTAAAGGCAATATATTTGCCATCCGGACTAAATACCGGCTGCATATTCCAGGCGATATCATTGGTCAGAGCGGTTGCGGCTCCGCCACTAATCGGCATGCTATAGATGTCACCCAGCAAATCAAAAACGATGGTTTTGCCATCCGGGCTCACACTGACATTCATCCAGCTACCTTGCTGAACCTGAATATCAACCTGGGTAAACTCGCCCTGCGGCGCATTAACCTGCCACTCGGCGGCCGGGGTGTCGGCCTGTAAGGGTAAACTGGCCAGGGCGACTGCCAGCAGGCTGGGTTTAAGATAAAGCATGGCGGATCCTTAATTTTATTATTCTGCTATCAGAACAGCAGAGTGGCATAAAGCGATCATAAAGTTAAGGTAGCGGGGCGGGTGATGCGGCAAAAGTATCGTTCGGAGGGACAGAAATAAAAACGGCACCCAAGGTGCCGTTGTTTAAGCAAGATGCCAGACTTAGCCGCCAGCACGGGCTTGCAGAGATTCGATTACCGGTGAGCTGCCGAAGCCATTGCTCTGTGCCCATTCAACATCGCCAGACGCGGCAACCTGACTACCAGGTAACTGCTTAATAATAAAGTCTGCGGTATCGTTAGCACCGTTTTTAATCGCAAAGCGAACTAGGGTTAAACCGTCGCATTGAATACCTGAGTAAACGTTGCTAAGACGTAAACGGTTATCGGACAGGGTTTTACGCAGGGCGTTGCGGTTATCAGCGGCAACATAAGAACAAATTGACTGTGCCAGTTGATCGTTTGCAGCAACAGGAGAACTGACGAAAGCTGTAGCAGCGATGGCAGCAGCAAGGGTTAACAGTTTAAATCTCATAACAAACTCCTAGGTTGTACCTTACGATCAGGCTTAAGTATAGTTTTAAAAACTAGCGAAAGACATAACCGACATCCGGAGTCGCAACATATCAGACCAGTCTAGGCCATGGCAGCCCGGCTATCGTAGGTTTCCCCTTAGATCCGCAGCTTTGCGTGCACACCCTTTCGGATGCCGTGCCTTTCGTTCGGGCGCATTTTAAGGAATGCTGAAATTATACGCAAGAAAAGATTAACGCCAAACACGCTGAACGGTGTGCTAATTGCGATAAAGTCGCGGAAGCTTGTGATCTAAAAGTGATTTAC